>CALBFE010000001.1 GCA_937888825.1 uncultured Actinomycetes bacterium
CTCTGCCGCCTTTTTCTCACTGGGGGGAAGCAGGATGAGCATGGGGGTAAGTATGGGCCCGGTTGGCTCACAATGGAGTTGACAAGGATGTCAAAATGATGTCATAATGACATCATGAAGACGTCAAAGTACATTGATCTATTGTCAGGGGATATAAAAGCCCTTGGAAAACTAGGTGGGCCAGAGCTTGAAACCGCTGTTTCAAGGTTAATTCCAACACTTGCCCCAGTTCTACGCACCCGACTTTTAGAGGCGTTGACTGAAATGGCAGAAGAGGTAAAGGAGCAAATCCCTGGGGCTCATTTGGAGACTCGAGTACAAGGTGAAGATATCGAGCTCGTCTATATCGAAGATGGCACTGTAATTCGAGAGAACCCATCTGAACTCAACGCCAGAATCACTTTAAGGCTTCCAGAGGACTTGAAGGCCCGTATTGAAAGCGCAGCGACGAAAGAAGGGATCTCTTTGAACTCCTGGCTACTAAAGACAAGTGACCGAGGCAGTTTCTCGGTATCTATCGGAAAACGACAACTAAAAGGAAAGGGGAAGAGCTAATGAAATCTAATCAATCACTTGAAGTTGCTAGAGAAGAAAGCTTTGATATTGAGCGACCTGAGGTCTCCGTGATAAGTGTTTCAAGTCAAGTAAATGTCGTCGAATCACAAGACGGAAAATGCCATGTCAGGATTCTTGCCGCTTCAAAAAAAGCTTTGAAGTTAGCTGGGTTGGTAGAAATTGTTCAGGTCGATCGGAAATTGACTGTACGTATCGAGAAAAAGACTTGGAGCATAAACACATCCCTGCGTTTGGATCAGGAGGACCAAAATTATTTGGGTATTAATTTTGGGAGCCTACGAGGTCTTTCAGTTGAAATAGCTCTACCAGAGAGTGCAAACTTAAAAATCAAGACGGTGTCTGGCGATCTTGAAATCAATCAATCCGTTTCAGAGATTGAAATTGGATCGGTATCGGGCGATGTGACAATGAATCAAAATCCAACCTGGAACTGCAAGATTAAAACTGTTTCAGGCGATATTACAACTCATACTTATTCTGCATGTAATTTCACTTTAAAAAGTGTAAGTGGAGACATTAAAGTTTACCTAGCGCCAGATCTAAATGTCGAAGTAGATGGTAACTCGATTAGTGGAGATCTGAAATCAGAGATACCCCTCGATGAAAATGAAGATGCGTCAGGAAATAATAATAAAGTGGTAAAAATTAGTTCCTCCACAGTGAGCGGCGACTTTAATTTAGTTAGAATTTGAGAAGGAGATGAGATCTATCGGGCACAGTAATCAGCGGGGATGTTTACACAAAAAAATTGCTAAGCAATGTAAGCCTGCACTTGCCAGAGAGGTAAGAGAAAACCTTCAATATCAGTATGGCCTTGGACGACTCTTTTAACTCGATATTTGCTCTACACAGAGTCAAGGCTTTTAGGCATACAGGGCGACTCTTCTTTATATAAGTTAATGGACTTAGATTATGACGCAGAGGGCAAATCTTGGTTCTGTGCACAACGCTGGCGACACGCTCATATTTGTCAGTGCCTCCTGCTACCTTTCGAACAGATGTTCGGATATTCTATCCGAGTACAACCAGAGCGGTTCTAACCTCCGCCCACAGCTCTTCCCCCGAGTGCTGCGGTCCGTCGTTAGGTCTCCGTACCTTCTGGGCCAGGACCAAACGTCATACGACGTTCTATCGAAAGGAAAGTAAGTGGCTACTGAAAAAAGTAATAAAGCTAACGAAGCTGCACAAGAAAAAGCTACAAGCGAACGCCAAAAAGCGCTCGATACAGCCCTAGCCCAGATCGAACGTCAATTTGGAAAAGGCTCAGTAATGAAGATGTCGGATCGTCAAAACCAGATTGTTGAAGTAATTCCAACTGGTTCAATCGCACTTGATATCGCACTTGGTATTGGCGGATTGCCCCGCGGTCGAATCGTAGAAATCTACGGACCAGAGTCTTCAGGTAAGACAACTCTCACATTGCATGCAATTGCAAATGCGCAAGCTGCAGGCGGTATCTGTGCATTCATCGATGCTGAGCACGCTTTTGATGCAGAGTATGCAAAGAAGCTTGGCGTTGACATTGATGCACTTCTTGTTTCACAACCAGATACTGGTGAGCAAGCACTTGAAATTATGGACATGCTTATCCGTTCAGGTGCACTTGATCTAGTTGTCGTTGACTCCGTTGCAGCACTTGTTCCACGTGCTGAAATTGAAGGCGAAATGGGAGATTCTCATATGGGTCTTCAGGCACGCCTTATGTCACAAGCTCTACGTAAAATTACTGGTGCACTTCATCAATCAAAGACAACTGCAATCTTTATTAACCAGTTGCGTGAAAAGATCGGTGTCTTCTTTGGTTCACCTGAAACAACAACTGGTGGTAAAGCGTTAAAGTTCTATGCATCAGTTCGTTTAGATATCCGTCGTATAGAGACCCTTAAAGATGGTCAGGATGCAGTCGGCAACCGTACTCGCGTTAAGGTTGTTAAGAACAAGATGGCTCCACCATTTAAGCAAGCAGAGTTCGACATCATTTACGGCACAGGTATCTCACGTGAAGGCTCTTTAATCGATCTTGGATCAGAAGTTGGAATCGTGAAGAAGTCTGGTGCTTGGTATACATATGAAGCCGATCAGCTGGGTCAAGGCAAGGAAAATGCACGTACATTCCTTATCGATAACCCAGATCTAGCTAATGAGATTGAAACCAAGATTCGCGATCACTTTAAGCCAATCGAGGTAGATGCAGATCTGATCGCAGCTATCGATGAAGCCACTGCTGAGGTTGATTTCTAATTAGCCTGCAATTTTCAAAGGTTGACCAAGAGGCTGACCCTTACTCAATCGCATATGCCATCGCACAAAATGCTTTGGTTGCGCGGGCCAAGAGTAAGGGTGAGCTCTTGGCTCACCTTAAAAAACGTGGCGTTGAGGATGAAGTTGCTAACGCAACAATCTATAAATTAACGCAAAACGGTTTAATCAATGATGCTGAGTTTGCTAAAGCCTGGACTCAATCGCGCCATAAGGCTAAGAAATTATCTAAGCGAATCATTGCAGGAGAGCTGCGCACCAGGGGAGTAGATCAAAGCGCAATCGATGAGGCCCTAGATGAGATCGATGATGAATCTGAATACCAAACAGCTTTTTCTTTGGCGATGAAAAAGTATTCAACTATGTCTAGATTAGAACCAGAGGTTCAGATTCGTAGAATTCAATCCCTGCTACAACGCAAAGGATTTGGCTTTGGTGTTATTGGCCGTGTTATTCGCGAGCTAGATATTCACTCAGGCGAGCAGCTGTAGCAACTACGGCTGCGGCATGAACGCGGCCGGGCTGTCGACCTAAACGCTCAATTGGTCCACTGATACTGACCGCTGCAATAACTTTTCCGTTAGGTCCGCGAACTGGGGCAGAAACAGAAGTGACTCCAGCTTCGCGCTCTCCTACAGATTGCGCCCAACCACGGCGGCGATCTGCAGCAAGTTGTGCGGCGGTAAATCTGGCATTTGCAACACCGCGATGAATCTTTTCGCTATCTTCCCACGCAAGTAAAATCTGCGCAGCAGAACCCGCCTGCATTGTTAACGCTGCGCCAACAGGAACAGAGTCACGAAGACCTGATAAACGCTCTGCAACAGCAACACAAATTCTTTGATCACCTTGTCGCTTATAGAGCTGTGCGCTCTCACCTGTTGCATCACGCAGCGCAGCCAGCGCTGGTGCAGCAGCGGCAAGTAAACGATCTTCTCCTGCAGCAGCGCCAAGTTCGCCGGCGCGTGGGCCCAATACAAAGCGACCAGAGAGGTCGCGAGCGACATAGCGGTGAAATTCCAGGGCTACAGCTAAGCGGTGGGCTGTTGGGCGGGCTATTCCGGTGGCAGCAACGAGTTCTGCTAGTGAGTGTGGGCCAGCTTCTAAGGTATTTAAAATCGATGCGGCTTTATCTAATACGCCAACTCCGCTATTCTTTCTGTTCATAGGATGATATTAACATCCCACTATATGATATGGCAAATAAAGGAGTAAGGAAAAGCTGATGGGTAAAACGCTAGCTGAAAAGATTTGGGCCGAACATGTAGTTCGTGCTGCCGATGGTGAACCAGATCTTTTGTATATCGATCTTCATCTCATTCATGAAGTAACTAGCCCACAGGCCTTTGATGGTCTGCGCCTTGCAGGACGCACAGTGCGCCGCCCTGAGCTCACCATTGCTACTGAAGATCACAACGTGCCAACGTTAAATATTGATAAGCCAATTGCAGATCCTGTTTCAAAGCTGCAGGTGGACACACTTCGCGCAAATTGTGCAGAGTTTGGTGTGCGCATCCACTCATTGGGAGATAAAGACCAAGGGATTGTGCACGTAGTTGGCCCACAGCTGGGCTTAACCCAACCTGGTATGACAATTGTTTGCGGAGATTCACATACTTCAACCCATGGCGCTTTTGGTGCTCTGGCCTTTGGCATTGGAACTTCTGAAGTAGAGCATGTATTAGCAACACAGACTTTGCCGTTGGCTCGACCAAAGACCATGGCGATAAATGTTGAAGGAACGCTAAAAACTGGCGTGACTTCAAAAGATATTATCTTGGCAATCATTGCAAAGATTGGTACTGGCGGAGGCCAGGGTTATGTCATTGAATATCGCGGTTCAGCTATCCGTGCTTTGTCGATGGAATCTCGTATGACAGTGTGCAACATGTCTATTGAAGCTGGTGCTCGCGCAGGTCTGATTGCACCTGATCAAACAACTTTTGATTACATCTTGGGCAAGCCTCATGCGCCAGAGTCCTTTGATGAGACGGTTAAGTACTGGAGCACGCTCTATACAGATAGTGATGCGAAATTTGATGTTGAAGTAGATCTCAAGGCTGATGATTTAGAACCATTTGTTACATGGGGTACTAACCCAGGACAAGGTTCATCGCTGAGTTCAAATGTTCCAAATCCAGCAGATATTGCAGATCCAGAAGCACGAGGGGCCGCAGAGCGCGCACTTGTCTATATGGGTCTTGAGGCTGGCACACCACTTAAAAAGATAGCCATTGACACTGTTTTCTTGGGCTCTTGCACTAACGGACGAATTGAAGACTTGCGAGCTGCTGCAGAAGTAGTGAAGGGCAAGAAGATTGCTTCAACACTTCGCATGTTGGTTGTTCCAGGATCTGCCCGTGTTCGACTTGAGGCTGAAGCAGAAGGTCTGGATAAAGTATTTATCGATGCCGGAGCTGAATGGCGAAATGCTGGATGCTCTATGTGTTTGGGAATGAACCCAGATCAATTGGCTGTGGGGGAGCGCTCTGCTTCAACATCTAACCGTAACTTTGAAGGCCGCCAAGGTAAGGGCGGACGTACACACTTGGTAAGTCCACTAGTAGCGGCGGCAACTGCCCTACGTGGAACTCTCTCATCACCTGCGGATTTGTAAGGAGCAGAACACATGGAAAAATTCGTTAAGCACACCGGCACCGCGGTTCCACTTCGCCGCAGCAATGTTGATACAGATCAGATTATTCCGGCTGTTTATTTAAAGCGCGTTACCCGTAGCGGCTTTGAAGATGGTTTGTTTTCTGCCTGGCGCAGTGATCCGCAGTTTGTGTTAAATAAGGCTGAATATAAGGCTGGCACAATTCTTGTGGCAGGTGTGGATTTTGGTACTGGCTCTTCTCGCGAGCACGCAGTATGGGCACTGCAGAACTATGGTTTCAAAGCAGTTATCTCTTCACGCTTTGCTGACATCTTTCGTGGTAACTCACTCAAAGGTGGCTTACTCACTGTGATTATCGAGCAAAGCGATGTAGAGGCGCTCTGGGCTGCAATTGAGGCTAATCCAGCTACATCAGTGAGTGTTGACCTAGAAACTCGCACCGTGAGCTATGACAGCGTTGTTTTGCCTTTTGCTATAGATGACTACACCCGCTGGCGTTTAATGGAGGGTCTAGATGACATCGGCTTGACCTTTAAAAACACTGATTCCATTGATTCTTTTGAGAAATCACGAACATCTCTTAAGCCAGCAACGCTTCCTATTCGCGGATAATTACCGAAAAGCAAGCGTAAATCAATGAGATTTATGTAGGGGTGAGCGTGGTGATGTAAAACTCTCAACTTGTAATTGAGGGTTTTCTACGCATAAAAACAGCGATTTTTGAAGTTTTCATCAAAAAATTAATTCGCGACACACCTACATTAATCGTCTAATCACCCTATATATGCGCGTAAGTTTATTAATACGTTAAGCGATTGCTTAACATTTACGCGTAATAAGGGGATTTCAATGAATAAGGCCCAATTCATTGCGGCGTTGGCACCACATTTCAACGACAGCAAGAAGGAAGCAGCACACGCTGTAGATATCGTTTTTGACACTATCGTTCGCAACCTGCACAAAGGCGAAGATGTAATGATCAACGATTTCGGTAAGTTCAAGAAGGTTGATCGCAAGGCACGCATGGGACGTAACCCATTTACTGGCGAAACAATCAAGATCAAGGCTTCAAAGAAGGCTCGCTTCTTGCCTGCAAAGGGTTTGAAGGATGTCATCTCAGGTGAGCGCAAGCTAGGACCTGCTCCAAAGCCAAAACCAAAGCCAGTTGCAAAGGCAAAGCCTGTTGCAAAGAAGGCTGCTAAGAAGGCTCCTGCTAAGAAGAAGTCAGCAGCTAAGAAGAAGGTTGCAGCTAAGAAGAAGCCAGTAGCTAAGAAGAAGGTTGCGAAGAAGGCGAAGAAGAAGTAATTCGCTTAGTTTTAGTTAACGGGGTCGGCTCATACCGGCCCCGTTTTCTTATGCCTTTTTCAATCTCAACTCGTTAGTATTAATCACATGGCGGATTACAAGGTCTCTTATGCTCCGCCTCGGGGAAATCCCCACGGAACCAATTTTGCCTTTAAGTTGGGCACCAAGGTAGTTATTCCACTTCTTAATCTGGTGGGGAAGAAAGTGTGGCGTGGAGGGGAAAACATCCCCAAGAGCGGCAAGACGATTGTTGCCAGCAACCACGTCTCATATTTAGATGTTTTGTTTCTTACACATTTTTTATATCGAAATTGTCGCGCTCCTCGCTACATTGGTAAAGAAGGAGTCTTTAAAGTTCCGGTCATTGGAAAAATAGTCCTTGCCGCAGGCATGGTTCCAGTTGCCCGTGAAAGCAAGGATGCCTCTAAAGCCTTAGATCACGCGCTGCGCTTATTAGAGATTGGGCACTGTGTTGGCGTGTATCCAGAGGGCACACTCACACGCGATCCCAATGGGTGGCCGATGGTTGCTAAAACAGGGCTGGCACGGTTAGCAATAACTACTCGCACACCCATTATTCCAATTGCCCAGTGGGGTTCACAGATTGTTATGCCTACTTATGAAAAGAAATTAAAGCTCTTTCCGCGCACACCTATAAAAATTTTGGTTGGAAAGCCATTGGATTTATCGCCTTGGTATGGAAAAGAAAATGATCCAGCGGCGTTAGTAGAAGCTACGGCATTTATAATGAGAGGTATTACGGATTTATTAGAGGAACTGCGCGGTGAGAAACGCCCAGTTGAAATCTTTGATCCACATCATTCACATCTGCCTCGAACCGGAAACTTTAAAAAGAAGCGATGAGCAAAGTAACTGTTCTAGGTGCTGGTGCTTGGGGCAGCACGATGGCCCAGGTGTTATCTGATGCTGGCAATCACGTCCTTATCTGGGGGCGCGATCAAGAGATAGTGGATGAGATAAACGCCAATCACACTAACCGCAAGTATTTAGATGAGAATGTTTTGCCACTGGGGTTAAGCGCCACAACGGATTTAAGGCAAGCTTTTGAATATTCAAATATTTATGTTTTGGCAGTACCTGCTCAGACCTTGCGAGAAAACCTTAAGAGCTGGAAACTTTTAGTTGATCCAGCGGCAACTTATATCAGCACGCTCAAAGGCATTGAGGTGAGCACGCTTTCTCGCATGACTGAGATTGTTCATGAGGAAATGAATACGGAGAACGTTGCACTCATTACCGGCCCAAACCTTGCAACTGAGCTCATATTGCGCCAGCCTGCAGGCGCCGTTGCTGCAGCTCCAACAAAGCTATTGGCTGAAAAAACATTGAAGTTATTTGCAACTCCCTACTACCGCGTTTACACATCTACCGATGTTTTAGGGTGCGAACTAGCAGGTGCTATTAAATCCGTCATTGCATTAGCCGTTGGAATTTCCATTGGTATGGGCTTTGGTGAAAACACCCAAGCGATGCTCATTACTAGAGGATTAAATGAAGTTGCGCGGCTGTGTGCTGCCCATGGCGCAGATCCACTCAGTGCTGCCGGCTTAGCTGGAATGGGTGATCTCGTGGCAAGTTGTGGCTCACCACTATCGCGCAATCGAACCTTTGGCGAAGTTCTAGGACGCTCAGGATCAATGGCTGTTGCGCGTGAACATGTGGCAAAGACCGTGGAGGGCGTAGCCTCCTCCAATGCAGTTCTTGAGATTGCTCACCGAGTAGGAGTTGAAGTGCCAGTTATTGAAGCTGTTGCCGATGTTGTTTCTGGCACGATTTCTCCATCTGATGCCCTTGATCGCCTCATGGAAATTACAACTAGAGCCGAAAACTTTATTCGATGAGTAAGTTAAATGTTGCCGTTATTTGCGGTGGAATAAGTAGCGAACACGAGATTTCATGTGTTTCTGCCGGGGGAGTCCTTAAAGGTTTAGATTCGAAAAAATATGACGCAATCCTTATTGGAATTACAAAAGCTGGAAAATGGGTTTTATTGCCTAATGACTACCCACTAGAAATAGTTGGTGGAAAGCTCCCTACAGTTGATGAAGGCGCACCTGCGGTTGTGGCCGATGTTCATGGTTTTTCAGTTGCTGGTAAAGCGCTAATAATTGATGTTGTATTTCCTGTATTGCATGGGCCTTATGGTGAAGATGGAACTATTCAAGGTCTACTTGAAATCGCAAATCTGGCCTATGTCGGCAGCGGTGTTTTAGCTTCAGCTGTTGCAATGGATAAGTCTTTTGCTAAGCCGATCTTTGCAGCAGCTGGCATGAATGTGGCCGATGGGATTGTTATAACAAGTGCGGACAAGCAAGTAGCCATTGATGATTTGGCATACCCAGTCTTTGTTAAACCAGCCAGAGGCGGCTCAAGTCGCGGCACACATAAAGTTAAATCGGTAGAAGGTTTGAATACTGCCCTCAAAGATGCATTTTTATATGACCACAAAGTTATGATTGAGCAAGCGGTGGTGGGACGCGAAATAGAGTGCGCCGTGCTTGAATCTAGTGGCGTTGCACAGGCCTCCGTAGTTGGCGAAATTGTTATTGATAGTAAGTTTGAGTTTTATGATTTTGAAGCCAAGTACTTAGATGGTGCAACGACTGTAAAAATTCCTGCTGATATTCCAGCAGATGCCGCTGAGGAAATTCGTGAAAAGGCAGTACAGGCATTTAAGGCGTTGGGATGCAGTGGATTAGCCCGATGTGATTTCTTCTATACCGATAAGGGCGAAATCATTATTAATGAAATCAACACAATGCCAGGCTTTACTGGAACTTCAATGTATCCAAAGCTATGGGCTGCCAGTGGGATTGATTACACAAGCGTTATTACCGCTTTGATTGAGACTGCTTTGCTGCGCACTAACGGAGTCTTAGGAAACTAGTTTTACTAGCTTTGCTGCGGGGTTTTGCGCAGGATCTGAGTCCAAAACTAAAAACGCGGCCCTTTTACCAACTTCTAAAACGCCATACTCATTTTCGCGAAAGAGTTGGTAGGCCGCGTTTTTAGTGTAGAAAGTTAGCGACTCATCCATAGTGAGCGCTTCTTCAATAACCCACGCTTCGGTTACGCCATCAGCTGCATTAGTTCGGGTGACTGGAACTGAAATTGCGTGCATGGGAACATGAGTTGTTACTGGCCAATCACTTCCAAAGGCAATCATGGCACCAGCTTTTAGCATTGAGCGAAGTCGATACTGCTGGTTGTTTCTCCCATTTCCAATACGTGGGGCTATGAGCTCTTTATTCATGGGATCTAAATAGCACCAGAGCGGTTGAATATTTGCGATAACGCCAAGTTGAGCAAAGCGAGTCAGATCTTCATCGCGGATTAATTGGGCATGCACAATTACTGGGCGGCGATCCCATACTGGATTAATCGTTTGCATTGCCTCAATTGCATCTAAAGCCTGTTTAACTGCAGCATCTCCAATGGCATGTAGATGTACTTGGTATTGCAATGCGTCATATGCAACGAGTGCATTGAGTAGTTCTTCATCCCTCCAGATGGCAATTCCGCATGAGGATGGATCATCTAGGTAGGGCTGCGTTAAATGGGCAGTACCTGCCGATAGGGCGCCATCGAGTAAAAACTTGATGCTATTGGCTTGTAGTTGTGATGGATTATCAAGTTCTAGGCACTGCTCTCGAATTTCATTGAAATCATCAATGTCGCCAGACCAGGTTGCCGGAGTTGCCAGGAGCGAGAGATTAAATGCGATTGTTAGCTGATTAGTTTTAGCCGCAGCGATATAGGCTCGAGCCATATCTTTCTCACACCATGAATCAATGGCAGCAATTACACCGACTTTTCTGTATTCCTTACATGCGTATTTGATAGCGGCAATATCACTTTCCAAGGTGTTTGCTGGAGCGTGATCTAGAATAAGGGCCATAGCCGATGGTTCGCGCAATGTTCCTTTTGCACTCCCATCGCTATGTCGAGCAATAGTGCCGCCTTGGGGATCTTTGGTTGCACTTGTTATCCCCGCTAATTCGAGGGCTTTGGAATTAACCCAGATGGTGTGGTGATCTACAGCGTGTAATACAACGGGGCGATTACTGACAACGTCATCTAGCCACTTGGCATCAAAGTCTCCACTTTCAATAATGGCAGCTTCATAAGCACCGCCGATAATCCAGGGAGCTGAGGGGTTTGCATCGGCAAATGCTTTTACTTGAGCTTTGATTCCTTCAATGTTGTTGATGCCATTAATTTTTGGTCCAGCGGCTTCGCGTCCTGCAAAAATAGGATGCGCATGCCCGTCGAGGAAAGCAGGAATGACAAAGGCGCCATTGAGATCAATTGTTGTCCCTGCCGTGAACTCTTTTGTTTTTTCACCAGTTGCAAGGATTATCGAATCTTTAACGAGTAAGTCATGAAAGATTTCTTGACCAGTCGACCAAAAGCGCGCGTTTGTATAAAGCGTGCTCATATGTGAAAGATTTTTATTGGTGAGTAACTGGGCAGGTCAGGGTGCGAGTAATTCCTGCAACGCCTTGGACCTTCGACAAAATTATCCGGCCGAAATCTTCCATGCTGGGTGCTTCTGCACGCATGATGACATCGTAAGGACCAGTGACGCCTTCGGCCAGACTTACACCAGCGATAGCTGAAACAGCCTTTGCTACGGATGACGCTTTGCCGACCTCGGTTTGAATCAAAATGTAGGCCTGTACTGACATAAGAGTTTCCTTTCGTTGGTGGGTACAGGCTACTTCAGAGATGTGGCAGATGGCTAGTCGATTACTCTTCTCACTATGACCTTGAATGAAGCCCAGATAATCGGCGCACTTGCCGAGATTTTTGGCAGTAACCATCGAGGCGTTCAGGTTGGAATCGGTGATGACGCTGCAGTTGTTGCTACAGGTGAACACACGGTGATTACAACCGACATGGCAGTTGAGGGAACGCACTTTAATTGCCAGTGGTCAGGTGCTTTTGAGATCGGTCGAAAGATAACGGCTGCAAACTTGGCAGACATCTATGCCATGGGTGCTACTCCTACATATCTCGTTGTAGCAGTTACTTTGAGCGGTGAAGAGAGTATGGAGTGGATTTCTGAACTGGCGCAAGGAATAAAACATGAGGCTAGTTCCTGTGGGGCAGTTGTGGTGGGCGGGGATTTAGCCCGAGGGCCTGTGAAAGTAATTT
>CALBFE010000002.1 GCA_937888825.1 uncultured Actinomycetes bacterium
GCACAGTTTCCTACGCCAACGATTGCAACACGGATGTCGCCTTTACCGGTTGTTATGTTCACTCTATTTCCTCTCGGTTTTGATCATTTTTTCCAGCCAAGCAATCTCTCGATCAGCTGAGTCCAGTGAGTGACGTCGCCACTCCTCTAGATATTTATCGATTCCAATCGGTGACTTCTCGAGTTCACCGCGCAGAATCTCTGCTTTCTCCTTAAGGCGACGATGGCGTCCCTCAAGAATTCTGACTCTGTTCTTTGAAGATGTTGGAGAAAAAAATGCAAAGCGGATTTCAAAGCCTTCGTCTTCCCATGTCTCAGGGTTCACGGTCTCTGTCAGATTCTCAAAGCGAGCCTGACCTTTATCTGTAATGTCATAAACGATTCGCGAGCGCCGAGATGGAGAATCCACCACGCTCTCTTCAATAAGGCCGGCTTCCAACATTCTGCGCAGTTGTGGGTAGAGAACTGAAAATGAGAGTGCGCGAAATGGTCCAAAGATTGTGCCCATACGCTTTCGAAGTTCATAGCCATGGAGAGGGGTCTGGGATAAAAGACCTAGGAGGGCGAATTCAAGTGATTCACTGCGTGAGCGCATCGCTTACTCCTTTCGACCTATCGGTCTATGTATCCATTCGATATATACAGCCGTAATGTATTGGGATAGGTAGCCAGGCGCAACTTCCAACACGCTCGCGCTCAGATTTCACCTCCGCTTGTGGTGTGGCGTACGCCTTAGTACCAACCAGCCCAGTTCTACCCTTTATTTAACGCCAACCGCCTCTCGTGGCTGGCAACTCAGGAGATCTGAAAGGACGTTAGCAATGTCGCTACTCACATGGAAACTTCATGGAAACGGTAAGACCCTGTCCCCGGGCGCAGTTGTTTCAACAGATGAACGCCTTACATGGCCCCGCACTATCGGTGTGGGGTTACAACACATCGCCGCAATGTTTGGAGCTACTTTCCTCGTTCCAATCATTACTGGATTTCCCCCAACAACAACTCTTTTCTTCTCAGGAATCGGCACACTGCTATTTCTAGCCCTTACACAAAACAAAGTTCCTAGCTACCTAGGTTCATCCTTTGCATTCTTGGCACCAATCGCTGCAGCTAAATCTGGCGGCGGAATGTCAGCAGCACTCGGTGGCGTTGTAGTCACAGGATTAATCTTGGCCGCTGTTGGTCTCATCGTTCGCCAAGCCGGTATCGGTTGGATTAACTGGTTATTGCCTCCGGTAGTAACTGGAACCATCGTTATGGTCATTGGTTTGAACTTGGCCGGTGCAGCTAAGAACAACTTCGTAGCAGGCCCAATGATTGGCATTATTACGTTGGCATCGATTGCCCTGATCTCTGCTGCATCTCGCGGCTTCCTCAATCGCATCAGCATCTTTGCTGGACTCATCATTGGATATGTCGTTGCCTTGATTCAGGGCGATGTTAATACCGATGGGATAACTGCTGCTAAGTGGGTTGCGCTTCCTTCATTTACAACTCCAACATTTGATGGCAAGGCAATCGTCTTGTTCCTACCTGTTGTGCTCGTATTGATTGCTGAAAACGTTGGACACGTTAAGGCAGTGGCGGCAATGACTGGCAAGAACCTTGATGATCAAATGGGCACAGCGCTTATGGCAGATGGTCTTGCAACTACTTTGGCTGGTGCCGGTGGTGGTTCAGGAACAACTACTTATGCTGAAAACATCGGTGTTATGGCCGCTACACGTGTCTATTCAACTGCTGCATATTGGATCGCAGGATTAGGCGCTGTAGGGCTTTCACTTTCTCCTAAGTTTGGCGCAGTTCTTAGTGCCACACCTACTGGAGCACTTGGCGGCGTTGGCGTTGCTTTGTTCGGAATGATTGGCGTTCTTGGCGCTCGCATCTGGATTGAAGGCAAAGTTGATTTCTCTAACTCAACTAACTTGATCATCGCAGCATCTGCACTCATTATCGGTATCGCAGATATGTCATGGACTCGTGGAGATTACACATTCAACGGAATCATCAATGCAACATTGGTGGCTGTTGTTGGATACCGTGTTATGGCCTCAATTGCTTCATCTAGGGGTAATAACTAATATCTGACCTATGGTAATTCCTTCGCGGTTAGCTGAGTACATCGTTGCCGCGATGATTATTATCTTGGCGCCTGGCCCGAGCGTTTTGTTCGTAATCGCTCGGGCCATCGCCTGGGGTCGCAAAGTTGCAGTCTTCACCGTCGCAGGCAATGTCTCCGGTTCCTTTGTTTTGTCAGTATTTGTGGCCCTTGGTCTTGGCCCTATCTTGCAACGATCAGATCTTGCATACATTGCAGTGCAATGGGGTGGTGGCCTCTACTTAATCTATTTAGGCATTGATGCCATTAGACAACGCAGAGCCCATGCAGCTGATATGACTAACCAGGGAGATAGCTCGCCTACTGCGCTGCGATCAATGCGAGATGGTTTTTGGGTAGGAGCACTCAATCCCAAGGCAATAGTTTTTTACGCAGCCGTTCTTCCCCAGTTCATCGATCGCGATAAGGGTCACGTCACCTCGCAGTTAATTTTGCTAGGAGCCATCTTTTCAGCTCTTGCCTTTATTTCCGATGGTTCGTGGGGCTTATTGGCAGGAACTGCCCGGGCATGGCTAGCTAAGGATTCAACCCGCCTAGAAAAACTACGCGCAGCTGGTGGAAGCATCATGATTCTGCTGGGTCTGTCGGTTTTGTTCTTCGCAATTGTCAGCGGCTAGAGCCACAATAGGCATATGAGAAAACCTATAAAGCCAGCGCGCGAAAATATCTCCCCGTCAGATTTAACTTTTGGTCTATCAACGTGCAAACGCTGTTTATGGGTTAAGTATTGGTACAAAGTCACCGCTCCAATGACCATGCCACTTGTTGGCACATTATCTTCACTGCAAGAAGAGTTCTTCCAAAGAGCTGATATGCCAACTATTGATTCATCTCTTCGCCCTGGAACTGTTACGAAATGGGGCGAATTTGTTAAGAGCAAGCCGATACAGATCAATGGCCAGGACACTCGCTGGCGCATATTGGGAAAATACGACCTTCTCTCAACTAATGATGACGGAACTGTGGGATTAATTGATTGCAAAGTATCTGATTCAGAGCGAGATAGCGGTGCTTTTTATTCACCTCAATTAGAAGCTTACGCTTTTGCACTTGAAAACCCAGCAGCAGGAAAAGCTGTGGAAGTTGCCTCGATGGGTCTGCTTGTGTGGAAACCTACCCACACAGTTGGCGATAACCCTGAAAACAGTGGCTTTGGTGTTTATCAAAAGTATGTAGCCGTAGAGCGAGATCATGATAATTTCATGCGCGTTATTGGCGATTTTATTAATGTGTTAGAGGGTGAAATCCCCGAATCTGGTCCAACATGCACCACCTGCCAATTTCTTAATACACGAAATGGGTTGGATCTTCTTTAATCTTCCTCGCCGGCAACGTTAATATCATCTGGCTTTGATTTCTTAGGTGCATATGTATCGACATATTCCTGGCCAGACATAGCCTGAATGACATTCATGATCTGATCGGTGACATCGCGCAGATATAACAAGTCTGTGGAATCACCATCGAAATACATGGGCTTTCCAAACTGCATCCCCACGCGGTGAAGATTAGGAATTACTTTTCCGGTCGGTTGAATCTTGTCGGTATTAGACATTGCAACTGGGATGATGGGTGCTCCTGATTCAATTGCTAGACGGGCAATTCCTGTGCGACCTTTGTATAAACGACCATCCGGTGAGCGTGTGCCCTCAGGATAGATACCTAAGCAATCTCCCTGTGCCAAAACTTTCAGACCAGTAATGAGGGCAGCTTCACTTCGACGTCCGCCTGAGCGATCAACTGGAACTTGGCCTAGTGCGATAAAGGTGAGTTTTTTAAGTAAGCCTTTAGGTCCAGGTGATGTGAAATACTCACTTTTAGCTAAGAAAGTAACTTTTCGTGGAACAACTAAGGGCATGAAGATCGAATCGCTAAAAGATAAATGGTTGGAGGCGATGATTACTGGACCTTTTGCCGGAACATTGCGCAGACCCTTTACCTTGGGACGAAAAGCAGCCATCAAAAAAGGCGTCAGGAACGCACGCAAAGTTCCATATGGCAGGTTGTTGAACACGGGTCTAATTTAGTGGCTATTGCCAAATATGACACTATCTGAGGGTGAGTAATCCCCGTCCAGGCCCTGATGAGTTCGATGAAGAGGAACTTATTCGCAGTGAATTTGATTCCATCGTCTCTGGTCTGTCCCTGGATGAATCTGCACCAACAACCTATCTTGATGAATTAGATGCAATCCAAGATACGAATCGATTTATTCCACCTAATCCCCCACGACAATCACCACGTGCGATGTGGCGTGCAATAAAGCGCGCAGTCAATCGTTGGTTTCATCGTGGTTATCACGAAGATGATGGAGCAGCGCTGTGAGTAAATTTAAATGGGGAATCATTGGTACGGGTGGAATTGCACGTGCTTTTGCAACCGACATAGCATTGCTTAGCGATCATGTAATTGCTGGAGTTGGATCTAGAGATTTAGAAAAGTCGGAAAGCTTTGTTAAGAGTATTCCGGGTGCAAAAGCTTATGGAAGTTATGAAGAATTAATTAATGATCCACATATCGATGCAATTTATGTTGCAACCCCACATCCATCACATAAAGAAAATGTGATTGCCGCTCTCAATGCAAAAAAGCCCGTTCTTTGCGAGAAGCCTTTTGCAGTTAATGCCAGCGAGGCAAAAGAAATGGTTGCGGCCGCTAAGGCTAATGATGTTGCGTTAATGGAAGCAATGTGGGCAAGGTTTTTGCCACACTATGCCAAGATTCGAGAAATTGTGGCAAGTGGCGTTCTTGGCAACATCACAACTGTCCATGCAGATCACGGTCAACGTTTAGCTGATCAAAAGATTCCGCGGCTTGTGGAGCCTTCATTTGCAGGCGGGGCATTACTTGATCTTGGAATTTATCCAATTTCATTTGCCCACATGATTCTAGGAATTCCACAATCAATAACATCTACCGCCATCTTTACAGACAAAGGTGTTGATGCCCAAAGCTCAATGATTTTGAATTACGCCAACGGAGCACAGGCCGTCTTGAACACAACAATGATCGTGCAGACCCCATGCACCGCAGTAATTGCAGGTTTAAACGGCTATCTAGAAGTAAATAGAACTTTTTATAACCCAACCTCAATGCGTCTAACGTTCTTTGATGGAACCGTTACTGAGTATCCATCTGATTACAAAGGTCATGGATTGCGTGAACAAGCAGTTGAATTTGCCCGTGTAGTCAAAAGCGGTGTTAAAGAATCACCGATTCTAAGATGGGAAGACACCATCGCCATTATGGAGATTATGGATACCGTGCGCTCTCAAATCGGGTTGAAATACCCATTTGAAAATTAACTTCTAGCTAAGTCAGCAACTCCAACAAGGCCAGCTTCATTGCCTAACTGCGCTGCAATAATCTGTGGATATGGGTGTTTGCCTGCAAAAGGCATGTTGCGCTCCAGTGATTCACGCGTTGGCTTTAAAAGAATCTCACCCGCATCAATTACTCCCCCGCCAATTACAACACAGGCAGGATCTAGAAGAACGGCAAGTGAGGCAATTCCAGCGCCTAACCACTGACCGGTTGTATTAAAAGCTGCCAATGCAACGGGATCGCCATCTCGTGCCGCCTCGGTAATAGCTTGACCCGTAAGACCTGCAACGGTGCCATCTCCGCGTGAGAGTAAATTGCGCGCAACTTCAGGGCTAGCGTTTATTGCTTCGCGCGCATGACGCAGTAATGCATTTCCGGATGCATATTGCTCAAAGCAACCTCTGGCACCACAGCCACAGATATGTCCCTCAGGAACAACGCGCATATGGCCATACTCAGCAGCAATTCCATAGGCGCCGCGATAGAGCGCACCGTTAACAACAATGCCGCCACCAATTCCAGTACCAACTGTAAGCATCATCATATGATCTTGATTTTTGCCTGCACCAAACTTTGCTTCACCCCATGCCGCAGCATTTGCATCATTTTCAATAACAACAGGGAGCCCAATGAGTTGGGTGAGCTGATGATCTAAATCAACGCCATTCCAATCAGCAATGTTGGGAGTTGCAAGCATTGTTTTTCGATCTGAAGAAACAAAGCCGGCAGCTGAAACTCCAACGGAGGCCACTGAGTGTTGTTGTAATAATTCTTTGGCAACATCGGCAATAGTTTGTGTTAGCGCACTTCCACCTTGGCGTGGTGTGTCTTTTCTGGCAGTAGTAAGAACCTTCCCAGATTCATCAACAACGCCGCCAAGCACTTTTGTTCCACCAACATCGATACCGATTGTTAAGGACATGAGAGTGAAATTAAGCTTCTAGAGCAACTTTGAGTTGAGAAAGTGCTTGATCAATAGTTGTCTTCTCAGCCTTCTGGCGCATCATTGCTGGAATTGGCATTGAAAGAGAAACACCTAACTCATAGGTAACTTGAGTCGTATCTTCATCGATTGCCTTAATGGAGTAAGAACCATCCATGCCTGTCAGAAGATCTGCATCATCGAGTGAGAATGAAAGTTGCGCCGGAGCTTGGCTCCAGTCGTAATCTAAAATCACTCGATCTTTCATCATGCCTGCATCAATAGTCATCTTGACCTTGGTGGCTCGGCCTTGCTCATCCTTTTCAACGACCTCACTGGCCTTAATCGCGCTAGACCAGGTTGGGTACTGGTCAAGGGCAAAGAGGGCTCCTTGGACGTCGGCTATAGGGGCATCGATCGTGATTGTTGAACTGCTCAAATCGCTCATGGGACAAGGTTACCCTCTTCCGTAATTCATATTTCTCACGCTAGCGTTAGCCCCATGAATGAAGTCACAACTCCCGCCCTTGTCCCTTCAGCTACTGCTGGCAATCTGACGAACCTGATTGCAGAACGCGCTTGGTTTGAGCCTGAGCGCATCACAATGTCTCGCCCACTAGGCGAAGGATGGCAGAGCGTTACTGCCAGAGAAGTTGATGAGGAAGTCCGAGCAACTGCCAAGGGATTAATCGCTGCTGGTATTGGAGTTGGTGATCGTGTGGCAATCATGGCCCGCACGCGTTACGAATGGACGATTCTTGATTTTGCAATTTGGTATGCAGGAGCTGTCGTAGTTCCAATCTTTGACACATCATCTGCAGAGCAGATTGATTGGATTCTCAATGACTCTTCAACTGTGGGCATCATTGTTGAAACTCCAGCCTTGCGTGAATTAGTTCAAACAGTTCAACCTTCACACACTAAGCACGTCTGGACAATGACTGAGGATGTTCTTGCAGTCCTTCGCAATGCCGGTGCTCAGGTTTCAGATGATGAAATTGAACGCCGCCGCGCAGCACTTGGCCCAGATACTCTGGCAACACTAATTTACACATCAGGAACAACAGGAAAACCTAAGGGTGTTTCACTCACTCATGGAAACTTCTTAGCTGAGTGCGGAAATGTTGTGCAAGGTGCAAGTGATCTATTCCTTAAGCCAGGCGGATCAACTTTGTTGTTCTTACCTGTTGCTCACGTCTTTGGTCGCATGGTTCAAATTGGTGCAATTAATGCAGGCTTACACTTAGCTCATTGCAGTGATCCAGTCGGGCGACTTCCATTTGATTTAGCATCATTTAAGCCAACATTTGTTTTGGCTGTTCCTCGTATTTTCGAAAAGATTTATAACGGCGCAGAAGCTCGGGCAGAAGCTGCGGGTAAGGGAAAGATATTTAGAAAAGCAGCAGAAGTTGCAATTGCTTATTCAGAGGCGATGGATAAAAAGGGAATCTCTCCACTTCTCACACTCAAGCACGGCCTCTTTGACAAGTTGGTCTATTCAAAGATCCGTGCAGGTATGGGTGGCCGTGTTGAAGCTGCCATCTCTGGTGGTGCACCACTTGGTGTGCGCTTAGGCCATTTCTATCGAGGCGCTGGTGTAACAATTTTAGAAGGCTATGGTTTAACTGAAACAACTGCTGGTGCAACCTTGAACTTAACTGGTGCCCATCGCGTTGGTTCAGTTGGTCGTCCAATCCCAGGAACTTCAATCAAGATTGCCGAAGATGGCGAAGTTCTGATCCGTGGAGGAATTGTTATGCGCGGATACTGGCAGAACGATGCTGCTAACGCTGAGGTTTTTGATTCTGAGGGCTGGTTTAAATCTGGCGATTTAGGAAAGCTCGATGATGAAGGCTTCCTCTATATCGTCGGCCGCAAAAAAGAACTCATTGTTACTGCAGGTGGAAAGAACGTTGCTCCAGCCGTACTAGAAGATCGCTTGCGTGCACATCCACTAGTAAGCCAGTGCATGGTCGTTGGCGATAACCAACCATTCATTGCAGCACTTGTGACTATTGATCAAGATGCGCTCAAGGGTTGGGTCACAAACCATAAGAAGGAGGGCGCTTCATTGGCTGATCTTGCCAATGACCCTGATCTGATTGCTGTCATTCAAACTGCAGTCGATGATGCGAATAAGGCAGTGAGTAAAGCGGAATCAATCCGTAAGTTCACTATTCTGACAACTGATTTCACAATCGCTGGTGGACATTTGACCCCAAAGCTTTCACTTAAGCGACATGTCGTTGCGAAGGAATTCGCAAAGGAGATTGACCAGCTCTTCACAAAGTAATTATGTGAGCCTTACGCAGCGGGTAAAACTCGCACAAGAGCTCCACGATGGCATAGCCCAAGATCTCGTGGGGTTGGGCTATGGACTAGATGCTTTATTGTTTCAAGAAGACGATGAAATTAAACGTTCTGCGCTGCGTTCTGTACGTTTTGATATCAATACTTTGATAGAGAAAGTGCGTAGTGAGATCTTGGAACTTCGCAGGCAGCAAGATGAGCACGAATTACTCGAATCTCAACCTGAGTTGGCATTTGAACTCACTAGGGTTTTCAATGAAATTATTAGCAATGTAACGGAGCATTCACGGGCAACTCGTCTTGAGATTTCCTTTAGTGACAATGGAATTGGTGGGGCTCGGGCAAAGAATGATCACTATGGCTTGCAAGGAATCTCTGAGCGCATTGCTGCACTGGGTGGACACATAGAAGTCCAATCAGATTTCACTGGAACTAACGTTGCAATTTCACTGGATTTGCTCACACCATGAGCAGATTACTTATTGTCGATGATCACGCTCTTGTGCGTGAAGGATTAAAGCGGGCTCTCACACATGAGGACTTCAGCCAGATTTCAGAAGCTTCCTCTATTGCCCAGGCTCGTGCCGGGATTGCTGCGTCACAACCAAATGTTGTGACCGTCGATATCAACCTGCCAGATGGCAGCGGCTTTGAACTAGTCAGTTGGATTAGAAGCGTTTCACGAGAAATAGGAATTGTGGTCTTAACTCTTAACGATCAAGATAATTACATTCGTGCTGCCATGAAAGCTGGCGCAAGTGCATTTGTTTCAAAATCTGAACCAATTCCTGTGCTGGTTGCCGCGATTAAACATAGTCTCATCGCTCCCTTGAACTTTAGCGCCCAGGGTTTAGAGAAAGTCTTTAGTCATAGCCACAACACGTTAACCGCTCGTGAATTTGATCTCCTTGCGCAATTGGAGAAGGGTCAAACTACTGCACAAATATCTAAGAGCTTGTTTATAAGTCCTGCCACGGTTAAGACTCATTTAGCATCAATCTATAGAAAGTTAGAAGTTACTAATCGAACTGCAGCAATTCATGCCATGCATGAGCAAGGCTTATCAGGCAAGTAACTCGGAAAACTTGCTAGCCCAAATCTGCCAGCACCATTCTTTCTCAACCCACTTTCGTCCTGCACTACCCATAGAACTGCGCAGCTCCTCATCTAATAAGAGTTTGATAGCTCTGTTGGCTATTTGTTCTGTGTTAGTTCCATCGACTACAAATCCCGTTACTCCTTCTATAACTGCATCGGGCGCCCCACCAGATGCACCTGCAATAACCGGTAATCCGCAAGCGCTTGCCTCAAGATAAACAATTCCTAAACCTTCGACTTCTAAACCAGCAAAACGGGATCTAGATGGCATTGCAAAGATATCTCCCACGCAGATGTAGCCGGGCAGATCCTTGTATTGAATGCGTCCGATAAAACTAACGCTATTTTGCAATGAATGTTTTTTAACGAGTTTTTCTAAGTGTTCTCTATAGGGACCTTGACCCACAAGTAAAAGGTGGGTATCTGAGACTTGCTTAAGGATCTGCGGCATAGCTTTGATAAGGAAATCCTGACCCTTGCGATGCACAAGGCGTCCTACGCTGACAATTACTTTCTTATCCGTTAACCCTAAAGATTGACGCAACGCAGTTGCATCCACTGCCCTGAAATGTTCAACGTCAATTCCTGGAGCGATTTTTTGCATAGCATCTGCACCCTTAGATGTTAGTGCCTTTGAGATTGCTGATTGAGTAAATTCACCAAGGTAAGTCAAGCAATCAGTGGTCGATCCGATACGTCTCAAAATTAAGTTAAAGGGGAAAACCTTTGCCCACCAGACTTCGTGGCCATGCGTCAAAGCAACTATGCGTTGTGCACCAGCTTTTCGCAGTGTTAATGACATCCAAGCTAAAGGCGCAGCGGCGCCGAAAGCGATGGTTTTGATCTCGCGCGCTCTAACAATTTTAGCCACGGCTCGATTAACACGAGGTGTTGGAAGCAGTATTTTTGCTTTGTCTCTTATTACTACAACACCGAAATTACGCAGCCAATCAGCATCATATGCTTGTGTGTTTTCTTGAGCCGATGTGTAAACAATGATGCTGGATTTTGGCAACCGTTCAATTAAACCAATGATGAAGGTTTCTATACCTCCGGCCCGCGGACCAAAATCATTGGTTACAAATAACGTTTTATCAGAAACGGCGGGCTCCAACTAAAGGCTTGCTTCCAAGAGATCCGCTCGGCGTGATTTTCACACGTGAACCTGAACGAGGTGCATGGACCATCTTTCCACCACCTATATACATTCCAACGTGTGAAACTGGACGACCATAAAACAGTAGGTCACCTGGTTTGAGAGCTTTTACAGATACTTGCTTTCCCAACCGTGATTGCGCAGCCGATGAATGTGGGAGTGAAACACCAGCGGCTTGATAAGCGCGCATTGTTAAACCTGAACAATCCCATGTCACAAGACCAGCTGCTCCAAATACATAACGATCACCTATTTGCTTGAGGGCATATTTGATTGCAACTCCCGCCCGTCCAGAAATTCCAGAGAGCGCACGAGCTGCAGCTTGAGATGTGGCCTGATCGGCATCCTCTTCTTGTTCAGCCAACTTTGCTAAGCGCTCACGCTCTGCTTTTGTTAACTTTGAAAGTAGAGCTTCTGCTTGGGCCAGCTTTTCTTGAGCCATAGCCGATTGGGCTTTAAATTTCTTTTCAGCTGCAATTACTAAGGCCAGCTTGTCGTTGACGGTCAATGTTGTTGCACTCAAACGCTGCTGAGCCGCCTCATACTTTCGAAGTTGGGCCGATTTGCGTCGGCTAATTGCATCGAGTGCTCCAGCAGAGGATAAATAAAGAGTGGGATTTGAAGAAAAAAGAAGTTCAAGTGATTGACCTAAACCACCAGCCTTGTATTGCTCGATTGCTATGGTGCCCAATGATTTTTGGAGTGCTGAAAGAGTTTCTCCCTGGACGGCAGCTTTTGCTTTAATGCCATTGAGTGTACGAGTCAGTGCAATTAACTTTACCTTCGCCTCTTGGGCACCTTCAGCGGCCGTTGTAGCTTCTTCTTCAAGTAATCGCACCTTTGCCTGAATCTCAGCTAAGGATGGTGCGCCATGGGCAGGTGCTGCTAACCCAACCGTCAGGGCTAGAGCCACGACGGCGTGAGGAAGAATGCGCCAATACATGGTTTAAGGCTAACGAGGTTTAATGCGACATCTCAACTCACAAGCGTGATTTACGCCTGAGAATTCTCACCGAATCTGCGATAGTAGGACAAATGAGCACAGTTGCATCGCTGGTGGTCGGGCGAGATGGTTCTACTTCAAAAGATAATAGCTCTAACGGAGTTTCCTCAGATGCTGATCGAAAGGCCTTTCTGGTTAGGCGTCGTAAAGTCGATTGCATTTTAATTGGCGGCAATACCGCTCGACACGAGCCTTATAAACAAAGTCCAGTTCCATTAGTAATTCTTTCACGATCAACTATTAATCCTGTTGTTGGAAATGATTTATCACATCTATGGAATATGTCTGCAGCAGAGGCGCTGGCAAAGGCAAAATCACAATTTGGAGAAAGAGTTCTGGTTGAAGCTGGTACATCTATTATTTTTGAGCTCATCGATCAAGGTTTAATAGATCAGCTAGAACTCAGCGTTACACCTGTGACCGGCGGGGATCACCCTATTGATTGGCAAGGGCTGCTCAATAGATTTGTCCAACACACTCACACTCATGTTGACGGCACTGATTTCTACGTCGCTCGCAACTAGAAGGAAGAAATCAGAGCAACACCTGCAACAGCTAAAGCGATCCCTACGTATTGAACCTTCTGCAAACGCTCGTGCAAGAACTTAAATGCCAGTAGCGCGGTTGCAATTGGAAAGAGTGAACCTAAGACCATTGCAATTGAAACTAAGCCCTTAGTGCAAGCCACACCGAGCAAGACGTTGGCCAAGAAATCTGCGATACCGATAAAAATAAGTGAGGGATATTCCTTTTTAGAAAACCCACCCATCGTGTGGAATTTCAGGGCTAGAGCAACGGTGACAAAGAAAGTTGCCCCACGCATTGAAACCATGGTCATAAGTGCACTTGATTGTGAACCAATCGAGATTGACGTTAGTGCTATGCCAAATCCAATCGCTGCACCAAATGCAAGAAGTAAAGGTTTCAAAGGAAGGCCCTGAGAAAGCTCTGGCCCACTGGCACAAAAAACTCCTACCAAAGCCAGAACAACTCCAATTGAAGTAATTGTTGAGAGTTTGTCGCCATTTACCAAGGCATAAGTCAAAGGGATAACTGCTCCCATTGAACTTATAGGTGAGACAACACCCATGCGTCCAGTTGATAAACCTGCATAAAGACAGAACAAACCGAAGTAACCGAATAAACCTGCAACAATTCCAGGAAATAAATATCCGTTAGATCCCAGTGCCTGTGCATCCCAAGCGCCAGTAATAATGATTAATGCAAGGCCAAAAACTAAACCGAGAACTTGTGAAAAACCAAGCACGGCCAAAGGTGCATGCTTTTTGCTTAAACGGCCACCTTCAAAATCAGAAGTCCCCCATAAGATGCTCGAGAAAAGTGCAAGGAGTGAGGCCATATGAGCAAGAATACCGCCCTGCCTCCCATGAAAAGGACTTCCTGCTGTTTATTCTTAAGCAGTGGATGCCAAAGGATTTGAAGATTTAGTTAACTCCTTACGCGCTTTTACACCGCGCGCTGAAATCATTTTAGAAGAAGTTCCGGCCCCACAAAAACTAGCAACATATGCATTTGCTTTTTCAGCCGATGTCAGTAATGGGCTACTAGGCAATGATGAAGATGAAATTGCTTCAGGACGCTTTGTCTTATTACATGAACCTGGCGGACAAGACACATGGGAAGGCGAATTTCGCTGCGTCACTTTCGTCCGCGCAGATGTTGATCCTGTCATGCAGCAGGATCCGCTTCTGCCAGAGGTTGGCTGGAGTTGGTTTCTTGAAGCCCTAGAAAGGGAAGAGTGTGCACTTGCTGCACCTAGTGGAACTGTTACACGAGTTTCCAGTGCCTCTTTCGGAAAACTTTCTCCACGAAATGATGAATCAGAAATTGAGATTCGTGCTTCATGGACGCCTGCAATTGCCGATCCTATTGAAATAGTGAAACACATTGCTGGGTGGTGTCGCTTAATTACGGATGTGGCAGGACTTGAACCAATTCCTGATGGGGTATCAACTATTGCATCTGCCAGACATCGTTAAGCACATTTATGTCTGAAGAAATAACTGCAATACCGCTGCTCACACCCGCCGGTGGTACGCCACCAGTAATCGATAGCGAACCGGGATTTAAAACTGCATTGGCGCAGCTCGCAAAAGGCACTGGCCCTTTTGCTGTTGATGCCGAACGCGCTTCAGGTTTTCGATACAGCGCACGTGCTTACTTAATTCAAATTAAGCGCACCAACGGTGGATTACATCTGATTGACCCCATCGCCTTTGGGCCTGGCCATCCACTCATGTTAGAACTCAATGATTTACTCAATACCGATGAAGTTATTTTGCATGCCAGCACACAAGATCTGCCCTGCCTTCGAGAGTTAGGAATCAACCCAGCGCGCCTATTTGATACTGAATTAGGGGGGCGAATTGCAGGCCTGGCCCGTGTTGGACTTGGCCCGCTTTTGGAATCTCTGATGGGTGTTTCTCTTGCTAAAGAACACAGTGCTGCAGACTGGTCTGTGCGGCCGCTGCCTCAAGAGTGGCTGACTTATGCAGCTTTAGATGTTGAACTACTGGTGGAGCTGCGCGATAAAGTCGAAGGGCTTTTAGTTAATGCGAAAAAATATTCCTGGGCCCAGGAAGAGTTTGCTTCAATTCTCTTAGCCCCTCCTCCACCACCTCGAGTAGATCCTTGGCGCAGAACTTCTGGAATGCATAAAATTAAGCGCCGAGATCAATTAGCAATTATTCGCGAACTCTGGATTACTCGCGATGAGATAGCAAAGTCACAAGATATCGCCGGAGGCAAACTACTTAACGACTCAGCAATAGTTGAGATTGCACTTAACCCAGTTGCAACCAAAAAAGAGTTTGAAAAAGTATTGCGCCCACTTGGACTTCGAGCACGTTGGTTAGAAAATCTGAAAGCTTGGCTAGATGCAGTGGCACGCGCTGTTGCACTCGAAGAAAAAGACTGGCCAGCACTTCGCACTAACGCCGACATATTGCCGCCAATTAAATTGTGGAGAGATAAGTTTCCAGATAAGTACGCACCGCTTTCTCATGCACGTGCTCGCATAGAAGTTATTGCCCAAGAAAACAACATTCCTGTCGAAAACCTCATCACTCCCGAACTTGTTCGTCGCATTTGTTGGGCTTCCCCAGCGCCATCGACATCCGAATCCTCTCCAGAGATCGTCAGAGAGCATTTACTCTCACTTGGAGCCAGAAAATGGCAGGTGGAGCTAGTAGGCGCGGCCATCACGGCGGCCTTGCTGGAGAAAGAGGCTGTGCCTACGCCTGAACCTGTGCCAGAAACCACACCCGAGGAAGCCTGAATTACGCAACATAAGAGTTGCGTAATTACCTCCAACCCTCTAGATTTCCACCCATGTTGAGTACTTTTATCATTGCGTTGCGCGAGGGCCTCGAAGCCTCCCTGATTGTCGGAATTCTGGTCGCCTATATTCTCAAAAGCGATCGCAGGCACTTACTACTTCCACTATGGAGTGGTGTTGCCGCTGCTGTAGTTGGAAGTATTGGAATTGGCTTCATTCTCTCTAGAACTTCTGAGGAACTCACTGAGCGCGCTGAGGAAATCTTTGTTGGAACAACTTCCTTTCTAGCTGTGGCACTTGTTACCTGGATGGTTTTTTGGATGAAGCGAACTGCTCGCACTTTGAAGGCAGATCTTCATGGAAAAGTTGATTCAGCTTTGCGTACAGGGCCGCTAGCCCTTGCTGGAGCAGCGTTTTTCGCTGTTATTCGCGAAGGCCTAGAAACCGCGCTCTTTGTTTATTCAAACTTTAATACAGTTGCAAATACAGGCAGCTCAGCATTGGGATTAATTCTTGGCTTTGCAGTTGCAATTTCGCTTGGCTATTTAATTTTCAAATCTGCCATCAGACTCGACTTGAGCAAGTTCTTCCGCTTCACTGGAGTTGCTCTAGTAATTATTGCAGCAGGAGTTCTCTCATATGGAGTCCATGAATTCCAAGAGCTGGGTTGGCTTCCTGGTGGGGAGTCTTACGCCTGGGATGTTTCAAGCCTGATTCCTAAGGACTCATTGCTTGGAGCAACACTCGGTGGCCTTGTGGGCTTTGATAACACAACATCCTGGCTACAACTAGGCATCTGGGCGCTCTACCTCACCACAGTCCTACGGGCCTATCTCTCAAAGCCTCGCACGCCTGCGCTCACACCAGCCTAAGCGGCTGTTATAAATCCTTACTGGCGGGTAACATAACCGCTATATCCGCCCCTAGTAAAGGATCACCATGTCTCGCACAGTTGTCTTAGTCGATGCCGTTCGCACACCCTTCGGAAAAGCGGGAGGGATGTATGCCGGTACGCGCGCTGATGATTTGATGGTGCGCGCAATTCGCGGGCTCTTAGATAGAAATCCAAAAGTTGAACATAGTGCAATCGATGATGTTGCTATCGCTGCTGCAACACAAACGGGTGATCAAGGAATGAACATTGGTCGCAGTGCCACACTTTTAGCAGGCCTACCAAATACCGTACCGGGCTATTCAATTGATCGCTGGTGCGCTGGTGCGCTCACTGCAGTGACAACAATTGCTGGCGCAATTTCTTTTGGCTCAAATGATATTGCAATCGCAGGTGGCGTTGAACATATGGGAAATCATCCGATGGGCGAACTCATGGATCCTAACCCCCGCTATCTAGCTGAAAAGATTGTGGAACAAGATGCACTTGCAATGGGTGCCACAGCTGAGCGACTCCATGATCGCTTCCCTTCTATTACAAAAGAGCGCGCAGATAAATACGCACTTAACTCACAAATCAAAACCGCAAAAGCATATGAAGCTGGATTAATTCAACGAGATCTCATTCCAATGGCAGCGCGAAACGCTGAGTTGGGTTGGACAATTGCAACTGTTGATGAGGCACCTCGTCCAACAACAACCATGGATGGTCTAGCTGGATTAAAAACTCCATTTAGACCAGCAGGTCGAGTCACTGCAGGAAACTCATCTGGCCTTAATGATGGCGCAACTGCGGCTCTTCTTGCTAGTGAAGATAAAGCGAAAGAACTAGGCCTGACTATTAAGGCCCGCTTAGTTTCTTATGCATTTGCAGGAGTGGAGCCTGAAGTAATGGGCTTTGGTCCAGTTCCTTCAACTATTAAAGCACTCAAGCAAGCAGGACTGAGCATTGAAGACATTGGACTCTTTGAAATCAATGAGGCTTTTGCCGTGCAGGTATTAGCTTTTCTTGAGCACTTTGGAATTGCAGATGACGATGCTCGCATTAATCCATTTGGCGGAGCAATTGCTGTTGGACACCCACTTGCTTCATCTGGTGTTCGCCTCATGCTCAACTTGGCACGATCTTTTGAAGACCACCCAGAGGTGCGCTATGGCTTAACAACTATGTGTATCGGTCTTGGAATGGGCGGATCTGTTATTTGGGAAAACCCACACTTTAATGGTCAGGTGAAATGAATGAGCGTAGATATCAAACTTCCAGAAGGTGCACCTGAAGAGGTTGTCACACAAGCGTTAGTAAGAGAAGTTAATTTGAGCGCCTTTGGTGCTAAAGGTGTCTTGGCGCTGATTACTCTCGATAACACTCTTGATCACAACCGCCCTAACACATTTGGGCCACAATCACTTCTTGCATTAGATGCAGCGATAACTGCAGCCATTGCTAGTAAGCC
Organism: uncultured Actinomycetes bacterium; assembly: GCA_937888825.1. Taxonomy (GTDB): domain Bacteria; phylum Actinomycetota; class Actinomycetes; order Nanopelagicales; family Nanopelagicaceae; genus Planktophila. The sequence goes on from CALBFE010000002.1 coordinate 17,575, forward strand.
AGCGGCAATTGCAATAACAGGAAAGCCTTTCATCTTTGCAGCAGGTGCTGATTTATCTGCTCTTTCCTTTATTACAAATCGCGAGCAATCACTGGGCATAGGAAAATTGGGACACGATGTCTTTCGCCGCTTAGGTGAATCAAGCATTCCAACTTTTGCCTTCATCAACGGTCTAGCACTCGGCGGTGGCCTTGAAGTTGGTTTGCATTGCCATTACCGCACCCTTGCCTCTACAGCCTTTACTGGTTTGCCTGAAGTATTCCTTGGATTAGTTCCGGGCTGGGGCGGTGCAACTATTTTGCCTAAGTTGATTGGCCCAGAGCGCGCCGTGCAAGTAATTATGTTGAACGCACTTAACAACAACACCATGATGAAAGCCAAAGATGCTCTCAAGCTTGGCGTTGTGGATGCTGTCTATGAGCCTTCTGATTTCCTAGAGCGCTCAATTGCATTTGCAGCTAGCGTTCTAAATGGTGCAACTAAAATCGAGCGCAAGGACTACAGCCAAGACCCTGCATGGGAAAGCGCACTTGCAACTGGAAAAGCTGCGGCTCTTAAGAAATATGGCGGTGCTGAAATAGCATCTCCAATGAAAGCACTTGAACTTATTGCTGCAGCTAAGAGCAACACTTTAGCTCAAGGCTTTGATGCTGAAGATTTAGCCCTTGCTGATTTAACTATGAGTGATCCCCTACGCGCATCCCTCTATGCATTTAACGTCATTCAAAAAAAGCGCAAAAAAGTAGAGGGTGCTCCCAAGCCAGCTCTAGCTCGCAAGGTGGGCAAAGTAGGTGTTGTTGGCGCAGGACTGATGGCATCGCAGTTAGCGCTTTTGCTACTTCGTAACCTGAAGTGCCCAATTGTTATGACAGATATCGATCAGGAGCGTGCTGATAAGGGTGTTGCTTGGGTTAAGAATGAATTATCAAAGCTAGTTGAGAAAAAGCGCATGAACCCAGAATCTGCAGCTCGCTTAGCTCTACTTATTACAGGCTCATCTGATCAAAGTACTTTTGCAGGTTGTGATTTCATCATTGAAGCGATTTTTGAGGAGTTATCACTCAAGCAAGAGCTCTTTAAGAATCTAGAGACGATTGTTTCACCAGAGTGCGTGCTAGCCACAAATACTTCATCTCTATCAGTTGAACGTATGAGCGAAGGTCTTAAAAATCCAGAGCGAGTTGTTGGCTTCCACTTCTTTAATCCAGTTGCGATCATGCCATTACTAGAGGTTGCGCGAACAAGTAAGACTGATGATGCAACCACTGCAACATCTATCTCTGTGGGCAAGGAACTCAAGAAAACAATGATCATCTGCAAGGATGCCCCTGGTTTTGTTGTTAACCGTTTACTCACCCGCTTCATGGGAGAAATCACCGATGCAGTTGATGAAGGAACCTCACCAGAGGTAGCCGATAATGCAATGCGCTCAATTGGTTTTCCTATGTCACCATTCCAACTTCTAGATCTAGTTGGTCCTGGAGTAGCCCTACACGTCTCAGAGACTTTGCATGCAAATCTTGGTGAGCGCTATCGCATTTCACCAACAATGGCGGCAATGGTCAAGCAAGGTGTTCGAAACTTCTATGTTAAAAATGAAGATGGAAGCGTTGGTGCAAACCCTGCAGCCACGGCACTGATTCACAAAGGTGATTCACCATCAACTGCTGAGCGTGTGCGCAGCCGTGCATTGACCGCGTTAGCTGTTGAAGCACGAATGATGCTTGATGAAGGTGTTGTTTCAACCCCAGCGGAAATTGATCTCTGCATGTTGATGGGCGCAGGATGGCCGATGCATCTGGGTGGAATCTTGCCGTACCTAGACCGAGAAGGAATTAGCGAGGCTGCTTGCGGTCAGCGTTTTCATCCGAAGGGAATTGCATCTCTTCCTTAA
>CALBFE010000003.1 GCA_937888825.1 uncultured Actinomycetes bacterium
AGCAATCAGGTTTGGGCCGTGAAGGTGGCTTTGATGGCATCCATGAGTTCTTGCAAACCAAGTACATTGGGGTAGAGATTTAACTAACAGAGGATGAATATGAATCCAAGAAAAGTAATTGCAATAGTTTTTTGTATTTTAATTGGATTCACGACTACATCCATGGCGTCAAGTTTTTCTGCCGTGAAAGCAGGTACTGCTTGTACGAAAGCAGGGAAAACTTCAATCACTTTAGGAAAGAAATACACCTGTATTAAAGTTGGTAAGAAATTGCAGTGGAATAAGGGCGTAGTCGTCCAATCACCGAAGCCCTCAAACTCTCCTACGATGCAATTGAGTGGACATGATTTAGTTGTCTCGCAAGTAGCAGCAGACTGGAATTCTTGGAGAAAAAAGAGCAGCACTAATTACACCCCAATAAAGCTGATTGTTCAGCCTGGATATGACTCAGCTTGGGGTGGGGCAAGTAAGGCATCAAATCTTCTTATTTCAACCTTCGTATCTAGTGGATATTCACTTCTTCAAGAACCGATTTCGGTTTTCGGTGATACGGAAGAATGGTTAGCAAATACGGGAAGACCGATTGCTTGTGGGCGATCTGTCCCCGAGCAGCCTCTTGGTATTTATTGTGGTCATATCCAACTTGGATTTGGCTATTTTGTTTTGAATGCACCCCAGAGCGAGAAATTCGTTGGGAAAACTCTGACACCAACGCAGATTAATACTTTGAACTACATGGTTGCTCATGATGTGGCTACGATGTTTGAATTACAAGCTCAATACGGAGCTGCAATTTATAACGGTTCAAAGGACCAAATCCCAGCCTGGATTCGAGAAGGATTTGTGCAACTTTTTGCCGCCTTGGCAATTTCAGATTCAAATACCCAAAAAAAGTCCTACTTTGATTTTTTCGTATCATCTAACATGATTGAAGGTTTCCCACGAGTTTTGTGTGCGAAAACTCTTCAAGATTTTGAATCAAAAGATCGAAATTGGGGTGGTAGTTGTATGTCGAGCCAAAACTTCTACGGCGTTGAACTTCTTGCTGCAAGACATGGAGGCTTGGATGCCTTGTTTAAGTTTGTAACCGAGTACGGAGTTTCAAATGATTGGACTTCGGCATTTAAGTCAGCTTTTGGAGTTAGTAGAGAAGACTTCTACACAGAGTGGTATGACTATTTGAAGATTCCTCAAGGCAATAGACCGGCATTAACCCCACCTGCGCCTGCAGCCCATTAGAAATCCTGGCGGAGGATGAGGGATTTGAACCCTCGATAGGTTGCCCTATACACGCTTTCCAAGCGTGCGCACTCGGCCGCTATGCGAATCCTCCCGAGGGGAGCACTCTATCGGTGGCTATAACTATGATTACGCCAGATCCCTCGTACGGCGTTATCCGTACTGAACTCCCCCAGGGCAGGAATGCAGCAAGGGTAGGTCCGCTCTGGCGGGTGTGCGAGGGGTCCTATTAAATTGCGTCGAAGAGTAGAGGAGAGCACACGATGTCTTTAGCGTTGTATCGCAAGTATCGTCCCTCTGTTTTTGCAGATGTCATCGGGCAAGAACATGTAACAGTTCCACTTTCAAATGCTTTGGAATCTGGGCGCACACATCACGCATATTTATTTAGTGGCCCACGTGGTTGCGGAAAAACTTCTAGCGCTCGCATTATGGCGCGCTCACTTAACTGCGTTAAAGGACCAACACCTAATCCATGTGGTGAGTGCCAATCATGTAATGATCTAGTTGCAAACGGCCCAGGTTCACTTGATGTTATTGAACTAGATGCAGCCACTCATGGTTTAGTAGATGATGCACGCGATCTTCGTGATAAAGCTTTCTTTGCACCAGTACAAAGTCGTTACAAGATCTACATCATTGATGAGGCTCACCAACTTGGACCAGGTGCTGCAAATGCACTTTTGAAAGTTGTTGAAGAACCGCCTCCCCACGTTATTTTTATCTTTGCAACAACAGAGCCAGAAAAGCTCATTGCAACTATTCGCTCTCGCACACACCACTATCCATTCCGCTTAGTTCCACCTGGAATCTTGGCTGCGCACTTAGAAAAGATTTGTAATCATGAAGGCGTCAGCGTTGCTAAAGGCGTTATTCCACTTGTAGTACGGGCCTCTGGTGGTTCAGTGCGTGATGCGCTCTCTGTCTTGGGTCAGCTATTAGCTGGTGCTGGCAAAGATGGCGTGAGCTATGAAATCGCAATCCAATTATTAGGTTTCACAGATGGCGCATTGCTCGATGATGCCATCGATGCAATTGCAGCCCATGATGGGGCAACGTTGTTTAAAACTATTGATCGAGTCATTGAATCAGGCCATGATCCACGTCGCTTTACGAGTGACATGCTCGAGCGCATTCGCGACTTAATGATTGTTGATGCCCTGAAAGATTCAGGAAGCAATGCAATTTTGCGCGATATTCCAGATGATCAAATGGAGAGAATGCGCAATCAAGCCAACCGAATTGGAACTGCCAATCTTTCACGGGCTGCAGATATCGCTGCAGAAGGTTTAACTCAGATGCGTGGTGCAACAGCACCACGATTAATGCTGGAACTGATCTGTGGACGCATACTTTTGCCTATTGGTGACAATGGTGAATCAGGAATGCTTTCTCGCATTGAGCGATTAGAGCGCGCAGAAAACATTGCACCGATGACAACACCTTCTCCTGCACCAGCGAAATCTGTTGAGAAAAAAGAGGCAGTAGCAGCTCCAGTAAAAGCTGAAGCTGCACCAGCAGAAGTGAAAGTAGAAGCACCTGCAGCCAAAGTAACTAGCGCACCAGGAGCCTTTGATATTGCTGCTCTACGTCGTGCCTGGCCAGATGTCATTGAAGATGTGAAGAAGCGCCGCAGACTGACGTGGTCACTGCTATCTGCCTCAGCACAAGTACTAGCCGTTGATGACACAGCAATCACAATCGGAATTGTTAATGCTGGAGCACGTGATTCTTTTGTTCGATCAGAATCTGATGAGATTTTGCGCAAGGCATTTGTGGATGTAGTTGGCATAGATCGAAAGATTGAATGCGTTGTTGATCCATCTATTGATACCAATACTCCAGCTGCGCGCGAAACTCGCACATCAGAGGCACCATCAGATAAGGTTTTACTCTCAGGGGCGGCACTTCTTGCCCAAGAACTCGGCGCAAAAGTAATTGAGAGTAAATAATTAATGTCAGGTATGTATGAAGGTGCAATTCAAGATCTCATCGATGCGCTAGGTCGTTTACCAGGTATTGGTCCAAAGTCGGCTCAACGCATTGCTTTCCATATTTTGCAAGCAGATGCTGAAGTGGCAACAGCCTTACTTGATTCCATTCGCACGGTAAAAGAGCGCGTGAAGTTTTGCGTGGAGTGTGGAAACGTTTCAGAGGAAGATCAGTGCCGCATCTGCCGTGATCCACGCCGCGATAACACGTTGATCTGTGTTGTTGAAGAGAGTAAAGATGTCATTGCAATTGAGCGCACACGCGAATTTCGCGGTAAGTATCACGTGCTCGGTGGTGCAATAAGTCCTATTGATGGAATTGGTCCAGAGCAGTTGCGTATTCGAGAACTCATGGCCCGTCTTGCAGATCCTGGAATCGTTGAAGTTATCTTGGCTACTGATCCCAACCTTGAGGGCGAAGCCACAGCCACCTATTTAGCGCGCATGATTAAGCCGCTAGAAATTAAGGTCTCTCGCTTAGCTAGTGGTCTGCCTGTAGGTGGGGATCTTGAATATGCCGATGAGGTCACGCTGGGCCGTGCATTTGAAGGCCGTCGCGACGTTTAATCTCGTTATTTGATACGCGTGTTGTCTCATTATTTAAGATAATTCGAAAAAGGGTTAGCGCCAATTAAATCTATGCGCCACCATTAACCCATGGGACTCATCGTTCAGAAGTATGGCGGCTCATCCGTTGCCGATGCCGAGGGCATGAAGCGCGTTGCCAATCGCATTGTGGCAGCCAAGCGCGATGGCAATCAGGTCGTAGTCGTTGTTTCAGCAATGGGCGATACAACCGATGAACTCATTGATTTAGCTAAACAGATCACGCCCATTCCATCTGGGCGCGAACTGGATATGTTGCTCACTGCCGGTGAGCGAATTTCGATGGCTCTTCTTGCAATGGCGATTACAAATTTAGGGCATGAAGCCCGCTCCTTTACAGGTAGCCAAGCTGGCGTGATTACAACATCTGCACATGGTCGCGCTCGCATTATCGATGTGACACCAGGGCGTATTCAAGAAGCGTTGGCAGAAGGTGCAATTGCAATCGTTGCTGGCTTTCAAGGAATTTCACAAGATACAAAAGATGTAACAACTCTTGGTCGCGGTGGTAGTGACACAACTGCTGTTGCATTGGCTGCAGCTTTAGAGGCCGATGTCTGTGAAATCTATACCGATGTTGACGGCATCTTTAGCGCTGATCCACGTGTTGTGCCAAATGCACGTAAGTTAAAGACTGTTACTTATGAAGAAATGCTGGAACTTGCAGCGAGTGGTGCAAAGGTTCTGCACTTGCGTTGCGTTGAATACGCACGCCGTTACGACCTACCTATTCACGTACGTTCATCTTTTACAACTAATGAAGGAACATGGGTGGTCAAAGATCACCCACAAGGAGGAGAAATGGAACAAGCAATCATCTCAGGCATCGCCCACGATAAGAGCGAAGCAAAGATCACGATTGTTGGCGTACCGGACCGAACTGGTGTCGCTGCACGTATCTTCCAGTCAATTGCAGATGCTGACATCAACATCGATATGATTGTTCAAAACGTCTCTGCCGCAGCCACAGGACTTACTGATATTTCATTCACTTTGCCAAAAGATGAAGGCGCTGACGCAACAGCTATTTTGCAAAAGCTCCAAGGCGAAGTTGGTTATGCCTCCATTCAATACGATGATCAAATCGGTAAATTGTCACTTATTGGCGCTGGAATGCGCTCACACCCAGGTATTACTGCAACCTTCTTCGGCGCAATGTCAGAGGCTGGAATAAATATTGAAATGATTTCAACATCAGAGATTCGTATTTCCATTATCTGCCGTGAGGCAGATGTAGAGCGTGGTGCTAAAGCTGCTCACGCAGCCTTTGGTTTAGATGCCGATAGCAATGAAGCGGTCGTATATGGAGGAACTGGACGATGAGCAAGAAGCCTTCTCTAGCAGTTGTTGGCGCAACTGGCGCCGTTGGAACAGTCATGCTCAGCATCTTGTCTGAGCGAAAAGATGTATGGGGCGAGATTAGATTAATTGCATCTGCACGCAGTGCTGGTAAGAAGTTGATGTGTCGCGGTGAAGAGTTAACTGTTGTTGCCCTAACTCCTGAATCATTCGATGGCATTGACGTTGCAATGTTTGATGTTCCAGATGAGATTTCTGCAGAGTGGGCACCAATTGCTGCATCACGTGGCGCAGTTGTTGTTGATAACTCGGGAGCTTTTCGTATGGATGCCGATGTTCCACTTGTAGTTCCTGAAGTAAATCCACAGGAAGTGAAGAACCGTCCCAAAGGAATTATCTCTAATCCCAACTGCACAACACTTTCAATGATTGTTGCAATGGGAGCACTCCATAAAGAGTATGAACTAAAAGAATTAGTTGTATCTTCTTATCAAGCAGCATCTGGTGCCGGTCAATCAGGCATAGATGCTCTGCGCGAACAGATTAAACAAGTTGCAGGGACAAATGCGGGCGATGTTGCAGGGGATCTACGTAAAGTTATAACTGATAACGGTCCATTCCCAGCACCGCTTGCACTTAACGTGGTGCCATGGGCTGGATCGTTAAAGGCTGATGGGTATTCATCTGAAGAGTTAAAGGTGCGCAATGAATCTCGCAAGATTCTTGGCCTTGCAAACCTAAAGGTTTCAGCCACATGTGTACGTGTTCCGGTACTAACAACCCACTCTTTAACTGTGCACGCTGTATTTACTAAAGAGCCAACACGGAAAGCGGCACAAGATATTTTGGCTAATGCTGCGGGAGTGAAGTTGGTTGATGATCCAGAGAATTATCAATTCCCAACACCAGCAGATGTTGTTGGAACAGATCCAACATGGGTTGGTAGAGTCCGAAAGAGCATTGATGATCCAATGGCATTAGATCTATTTGTGTGTGGCGACAACCTACGCAAGGGTGCAGCCTTAAACACTGCGCAGATCGCTGAATTACTAGCAGTAGAGTTCACTTCATGAGCATTAAAGAGCAGCTAAAAAAAGATCTGACTGAAGCTATTCGTGGGCGTGATGAGATCACGTCAGGCACTATCCGTATGGTTTTAACAGCAATCACTAATGAAGAGGTCGCTGGCAAAGAAGCACGCGTTCTTAGTGATGAAGAAGTAATCACTGTCCTATCTCGCGAAGCTAAGAAGCGCCGTGAAGCTTCTGAAGCATTTGAAAATGCAGGCCGTGCTGATAAATCAGCGCTAGAAAAGAGTGAGGGCGAAGTTATTGCAAAGTATCTTCCAGCCCAACTCAGTGAAGCAGATATTGCAGCAATCATCGCTGAGGCAATTGCATCAACTGGTGCACAAGGCCCTGGCGATATGGGCAAAGTAATGGGAGCAGTAAAGCCAAAGATCGCAGGAAAGGCCGATGGCGGCCTTGTTTCTGCCCTAGTGAAAGCAGCGTTAAACAAATGACCAAGTATGAATATGCAACAGTGCCGCTACTTTCTCATGCAACTAAGCAGATTCTTGATACATGGGGTTCTGATGGTTGGGAACTCGTGCAAGTTGTTCCAGCACCTGGAACTGGCGAGCAGTTAGTTGCTTACATGAAAAGAGTGATTGCATGAATCCAGTTGATGTCCGTGCAAAGTTAAAAGAGCTCGGTCTAGAACTACCAGTTGCTGCAAAGCCAGTTGCTGTATATGTTCCAGCTATTCGTACAGGAAATATTGTTTTCACTGCCGGACAACTTCCTCTTGTAAACGGTGAAATGGCCGGAGTGGGAAAAGTTGATGGCGAAATTACACCAGAGCGCGCTAAAGAGTTAGCTCAGGTTTGTGCACTAAACGCTTTAGCTGCAGTTGAAACTGTTGCAGATGTAAACAAGATTACAAAGATTGTTCGTGTAGTTGGTTATGTCAACGGAGTTCCTGGCTATATAAATGCACCAGTTGTTGTTAATGGAGCAAGTGAGCTGTTCTTGGCAATCTGGGGCGATGGTGCAAAGCACGCACGTAGCGCAGTTGGAATCGCGGAATTACCGTTGAATTCACCTGTTGAAATTGAACTAACAGTAGAAATTACAGACTAACTATTTACCGCGCTTAGTCAGGCGATCTAAATCTGTAATCAAAACTGCACGTCCATCAAGCTTTAACCAGTTACGTCCTGCAAAATCTGCAAGGGCTTTATTTACTGTTTCGCGAGATGCGCCAACAAGTTGAGCAAGCTCTTCCTGTGTTAAATCATGGTGAACGTATAAACCTTCATCAGTTTTCTTACCAAAGCGCTCACCCAGATCAATTAGCGCTTTCGCAACACGTCCTGGAACGTCCGAGAAAACAAGATCGCCCACTGCTTCATTTGTGCGGCGAAGACGTTGCGCTAAACGTGCGAGTAAGTGAAGTGCTACATCTGGATTTTCACGAAGCCATGGAAGAAGTTTTGCTTGTCCAAGACTTAAAAGTTTTGCATCAGTGACTGCAGTTGCAGTTGATGTGCGTGGGCCTGGATCAAAAAGGCTGAGTTCGCCGAACATTTCCCCAGGTCCAAGAATTGAAAGAAGATTTTCACGTCCATCACCACTAGAAGTGCCCAGCTTGAGCTTTCCTTCAACGATTACATATAGGTGATCGCCATCTGCGCCTTCAGAGAATAAAACGCTTCCCTTGGAAATCTTTACTAAATCCATCTGTGCGCGAAGAGAAGCCGAAGCGGCTTCATCAAGGGCGGTAAAGAGCGGGGCTCTGTTTACGGCATCTAAATCTATGGGCACGGGTAGTACTTTAGCCTCATGCCCGCAGATAGTGAAACCCGGAAAGAGGCTCGGGCTGTGTATCGAATTCTAAGCAAGACCTACCCAGAGATCCGCTGTGAACTAGATTTTAAGAGTCCGTTGGAGTTAATTGTTGCTACCGTTTTGAGCGCACAGTGCACAGATAAGAGAGTGAACACAGTTACTCCGGCTCTGTTTAAGAAGTATAAAACTGCAAAAGCTTATGCAGGAGCAGATATTCATCAGCTTGAAGAATTGGTGTATCAAACTGGTTTTTATCGTGCAAAGGCCAGGCATATAAAGGGAATAGGAATCAAACTACTCACCGAATTTGATGGCGACGTTCCCAGCACACTTGAAGAGTTAATTACATTGCCAGGTGTTGGTCGCAAGACTGCAAATGTGGTGTTAGGTCATGCTTTTGATATTCCAGGAATAACTGTTGACACACATTTTGGTCGACTATCTCGCCGCTTTGGTTGGACTAAAGAAATGGATCCAGTAAAAGTTGAAAGAATTGTTGGTGAGCTCATTCCGCAAAAAGAGTGGACTAATTTGTCTCAGAGAATGATTTGGCATGGCCGTCGTATTTGTCATTCTCGCAAACCTGCTTGTGGTGCATGCCCAGTTGCAAAAATATGCCCTAGCGTTGGTATTGGCGAAATGGATAAAGAAAAGGCAAAGTTGTTAGTAAAGACAGATAAGGATTTTCGATGAAGCGATTAGCGATAGTAGTTGCACTATTAATGCTGGCAGGATGTTCATCATCGACAGAAAAGATTGCTGGGCAAGTAGTTTCTTGTGAAAGTATTACAAGTAGTACTACGGCAAAATCAATCGTGTTGGGTTGCCTAGATGGTAGCGATGGTGCATCAATTAATGGGATTAAGGGCCCAGCCATTATTAATGTTTGGGGATCATGGTGCGGTCCGTGCAAAGAGGAGATGCCAATCCTGCGCTCTTTCTATGAAAAGGCTCAAGGCAAGTTAGCCCTTGTTGGTGTGGATGTCGAAGAAGCATCTATTAAAGATGGGCGAAAGTTTGTTGAAAACCATGGGATTACCTGGCCTAATCTTTATGATGCAGATGGAAAGTCACGGGCATACTTTGGAATGGGAGTTCCAGTGACTTGGTTTATTGCCGCCGATGGAAGCGTGGCCTATAAACACATTGGTGTACTAAAGAGTGAAATAGAATTAATTTCTATGACATCAAAGTATTTAGGCGTAAAGCTTTAATCCTCAGATTTTGCACTCTGCAGGCCCTCAGAAATCAACTTCATGACATTTGGATCAGCCAATGTTGTGGCATCTCCAACTGCTCGATCCTCAGCCACATCTTTAAGAAGTCTTCGCATGATTTTGCCACTTCGAGTCTTTGGAAGTTCATTCACAATCAAGATCTGACGAGGCTTAGCGATGGCACCGATTTGTTTAGCAACATGATCACGTAGGGCTTTATTGAGTTCATCGCCATTGGCGTGCTCAATGCCTCCACGCAAAATCACAAAAGCAACAATTGCCTGCCCTGTCATTGCATCTGCAGCACCAACTACGGCTGCTTCTGCAACGGATTCATGCGAAACTAAGGCAGATTCCACTTCAGTAGTTGAAATACGGTGACCAGAAACATTCATAACATCATCGACGCGACCTAGTAACCAGATAGCACCTTCATCATCTAGCTTTGCACCATCACCTGCAAAGTAAATGCCATCAAAGCGTGACCAGTATGTTTCTTTATATCGTTCATCCTCACCCCAAATACCTCGCAGCATGGATGGCCAAGGTTGATCAAGAATTAAATAACCACCGCGTCCGTTACCTACTGCAACAGCATTGTCATCAACAACTTTGGCGCTAATTCCTGGAACTGCATTCATTGCAGAGCCTGGCTTAGTTGCTGTAACTCCGGGCAGTGGTGAAATCATGATTGCACCAGTTTCAGTTTGCCACCATGTGTCAACAATTGGGCAACGGTTTCCACCAATTACTTCGCGATACCACATCCATGCTTCAGGGTTAATTGGTTCACCAACTGAACCTAATAAGCGAAGTGATGTTAGATCATGTGCTTGAGGAAATTCATCGCCCCATTTCATCCATGTGCGAATAAGAGTTGGTGCTGTGTACAAAATAGTGACGCCATATTTTGCGATCAATTCAAAAATACGTCCCTTGTGCGGCGTATCTGGGGTTCCTTCATACATCACCTGTGTTGCACCATTAATAAGTGGGCCATAAACAATGTATGAATGACCGGTAATCCAACCAACATCTGCGGTGCACCAATAAACATCGGTCTCAGGTTTAATATCAAAGACCATTTTGTGCGTGTAGGCGACTTGCGTTAAGTAGCCGCCGGTAGTGTGGAAAATACCCTTTGGCTTAGCTGTGGTGCCCGATGTATACAAAATGAAGAGCGGGTGCTCAGAATCAAAGCTTTCTGCCACGTGTTCACTCGATTGGCGGGCAACAATCTCATGCCACCAGATATCGCGATTAGTCCAAGCGGTTTCTTGCTTGGTGCGCTGAACTACTAAGACCTTTTCAACATTGTGCTGACCCTTAAGTGCTTCATCCACCGCAGGCTTTAATGCAAAAGCTGCACCTTTTCTAAATCCACCATCTGCTGTAATAACTAATTTTGCATCAGCATCTTGAATACGAGATAACAAAGCTTCAGCTGAGAATCCACCAAAGACAACTGAGTGCGGTGCACCAATTCGCGCACATGCCAACATCGCAACTGCTGCTTCAGGAATCATTGGCATATAAATAGCCACGCGATCTCCAGCTTTAATTCCAAGTTCAATGAGTGCGTTGGCAGCTTTCTTAACTTCAGTAAGTAACTCGGCGTAAGTAATAGTTCTAACGTCGCCAGGTTCGCCTTCAAAATGAAAAGCAACGCGGCTTCCGCGTCCTTGGCTCACATGTCGATCAAGTGCGTTAACAGAGGCATTTAACTTGCCACCGATAAACCATTTGGCATAGGGAGATTGCCAATCCAAAGTTTTACTCCACGGTGAATCCCATTGCAAAGATTTAGCTTGTTCATCCCAAAAAGCCAGAGGATCTTTATCTGCGCGCGCATATTCATCAGGCTGTGCATTAGCAGCGGCAGCAAACTGCGCAGTTGGAGGAAAGTGGCGATCCTCGCTCAATAAGTTTTCTAAGGACTCATGGTCTTGGCTCATAACAAGTCAGATTACCCGCCATAGCCAGTTATCAACAGAGTTTTTACTGGGGTAGTTCTCACATATGCACGGCGCCCAGAATGCCAAACGCGAAAGGAGGTCACACACATGGGAATTACGTCAGTCTTTTTGCTGATATTTAAGTTCTTCGGCAATGCCACATTGGTCGCAGCCCTATTCCGTTTTGCGGGCTCGGTATTTAAGACCTATATGTAGTCGGGTCTATGAATTAAGCCCCTGGTCCACCCGAACCAGGGGCTTTTTCGCGCCTTTTTTGTGGGATTAGCGCCAAAGTGAGAGGATTGGCCGTAAGCCTCTAGACGGTTCAAAGTTGCACTCGCTTTTAGGGATTACACCAAGTAACTAGGAGTCATCGTGCCAATTGCAACCCCAGAAATTTATGCAGATATGTTGGATCGCGCCAAGAAAGGCGCTTTTGCTTACCCAGCAATTAACGTTTCATCATCACAAACACTCATCGCTGCTATTCGTGGTTTCGCCGAAGCAGAGTCAGATGGAATTATTCAATTTTCTTGGGGTGGGGCTGAATACGCTTCAGGCTCAACAGTTAAGAACATGGTTGACGGCGCAGTTGGCCTAGCTGAGTACGCACACGTTGTTGCAAAGAACTACAAAGTAAATATTGGAATTCACACAGATCACTGCCCAGCAGAAAAGTTAGATGGCTTCATGCGTCCGCTTTTAGCATTTGGTGCAGATCGAATCAAGTCAGGTAAGGCTCCACTATTTAACTCACACATGTGGGATGGCTCTGCAGTTGATATGAAAGAAAATATGCGCATCGCAAAGGAAATGTTGACGATGTCTGTTGCAGCAAAGACAATCCTTGAAATTGAAATCGGTGTTGTTGGTGGAGAAGAAGATGGTATTGAAGCAAAGCATGATGCCAAGCTCTACTCAACTCCAGAAGATGCTCTTCTAACCGTTGAAACTCTTGGGACAGATGCCAATGCGCGCTACTTAGTAGCTGCAACATTTGGAAACGTTCACGGCGTTTATAAGCCAGGAAACGTTGTTCTGCAACCAAAGATCTTGGCAACACTCCAAGAAGCTGTTTCAAAGAAGTTAGGTCTTACCGCTGGAAGTAAGCCAATGGACTTGGTATTCCACGGTGGTTCCGGCTCACTTCTTTCAGAGATTCGCGAATCCCTTGATTACGGTGTTATTAAGATGAATGTTGATACAGATACTCAATACGCCTTTACACGTCCAGTTGTTGATCACATGCTTAAGAACTACGACGGTGTGTTAAAGATTGACGGCGAAGTTGGTAACAAGAAGGCTTATGACCCACGTGCGTGGGGTAAGGCTGCTGAAGCTGGCATGGCTGCTCGAGTTATACATGCTTGTGAAGATTTACGTTCAACCGGCACTTCATCACTTAAGTAATAACCTACGTAATCGGAGAGGCTTTACCAATGCCTGCACTTGTTTTGCTTGGAGCTCAATGGGGCGACGAAGGCAAGGGTAAAGCTACCGATTTACTGGGAGATCGCGTTGATTATGTTGTTCGCTATCAAGGTGGAAACAACGCAGGTCACACAGTTGTTATTGGTGATCAAAAGTACGCACTTCACTTATTACCTTCAGGAATTCTTTCACCTAACGTAATTCCAGTAATTGGTAACGGTGTAGTTATTGATCCAGGTGTATTACTTCAAGAAATTGCTGGATTGACTGAACGTGGTATTGACTGCAGCAAATTATTAATTTCAACTAACGCGCACCTGATCACTCCATATCACCGCACAATCGACAAGGTATCTGAGCGCTTCTTAGGTAAATCAAAGATTGGTACAACTGGTCGCGGAATTGGACCGGCTTATGCCGACAAGATCAACCGTATTGGTATTCGCGTTCAAGACCTCTTTGATCCATCCATCTTGCGCCAAAAGATTGAAAGCGCGCTGCGCGATAAGAACCAGGTTCTTATTAAAGTTTTCAACCGTAAAAATATTGAAGTTGAAGAAGTTCTTGAGGAATATTTGGCCTATGCCGAGATTCTTCGCCCATATGTTGCCGACACTGTTTTGATCCTCAATGAGGCGCTTAAGGCTGGAAAGCGCGTGCTTTTAGAGGGCTCACAGGGCACTTTGCTCGATGTTGACCACGGCACATATCCATTCGTGACTTCAAGTAATCCAACTGCTGGAGGTGCATGTACTGGCTCTGGAATCGGACCAACAAAGATTGATCGAGTAATTGGAATCATTAAGGCCTACACAACTCGCGTTGGTAGCGGACCTTTTCCAACGGAGCTCTTTGATGAAGATGGTGAAGCACTACGTCGCATCGGTGGTGAGATTGGTGTTACTACTGGCCGTGCACGTCGTTGCGGCTGGTTTGATGCACCAATTGCTCGTTATGCAGTTCGCGTTAATGGTTTAACAGATTTCTTCTTAACTAAGTTAGATGTTTTAACTGGTTGGGAAAAGATTCCAGTGTGTGTTGCTTATGAAATCGATGGAAAGCGTGTGGAAGAACTTCCAGCATCGCAATCTGATTTTCACCATGCAAAGCCAATTTATGAATACATGCCAGGTTGGAGCGAAGACATTACTGGAGCACGCAAACTCAGCGATCTGCCACAAGCTGCACAGAACTACATCGCCTTCTTAGAGAAAATCTCTGGAGCACCGATGAGTGCAATCGGAGTAGGTCCCGGGCGCGATGAAACAATTGTCGTAAAGGATTTCATCTAAAAAATGAAAATCCTCCTAGTCGGAAGTGGCGGTCGCGAACACGCCTTAGGACTAGGACTACACGCAGATCCAGAGTGCGCAGAACTACATGTTGCACCAGGTAATCCAGGAATTGCGCAGTTTGCAACATGTCATCCACTAGCAATTACAGATAACCAAGCAATTCTTGATCTGGCACAAAAACTCGATGTTGATTTAGTGGTTGTTGGCCCAGAAGTTCCATTAGTAAACGGTGTTGCAGATCTTTTAAGGGCCGCTGGAATATCAACCTTTGGCCCATCAAAGGCCGCTGCCCAATTAGAAGGCTCCAAAAACTTTGCTAAAGAAGTGATGGCAGATGCAGGTGTTCCAACTGCGCATAGTTTTACTTGCACAACTCAAGCAGAAATTGAGAAAGCACTCGATGCTCTTGGTGCGCCATATGTAGTTAAAGATGATGGTTTAGCTGCAGGTAAAGGCGTTGTTGTTACAAGAGATCGCCAAGAAGCGCTAGATCACGCATTATCTTGCAAACGAGTTGTCATCGAAGAGTTTCTTGATGGCCCAGAAGTTTCACTCTTTGGAATCAGTGATGGTAAAACAATTATTGCCTTGCAGCCTGCACAAGATTTTAAACGGGCACTAAATGGTGATCAGGGACCAAATACTGGGGGAATGGGTGCTTATTCGCCATTGCCTTGGGCACCCTCAGACATTATTGAAGATACTCACAAAAAAGTTTTAGCCCCGATGATTGCTGAAATGGCAGCACGTGGTACACCATTTGTTGGTTTGCTCTATGCAGGTCTTGCATTAACTGATCATGGAACTCGGGTAATTGAATTTAATGCACGCTTTGGAGATCCAGAAACTCAAGTATTAATTCCACTTTTGAAAACACCATTAGCGCAACTTCTCTATAAAGCGGCAACTAGAAATCTAGAAGGTGTTACTTTGCAGTGGAGTGATGAATCTGCGGTGAGTGTTGTATTAGCTAGTGATGGTTATCCAACAGCACCACAATTAGGTGGCGTAATTGGGGAGTTCCCAACGATTGAAAAAGTTTCAATCTTTCATGCAGGCACGACTCAAAATGAAAAAGGCTTAGTTTCATCAGGTGGTCGAGTACTAACTGTCACCGGAACCGGAAGCGATTTAACTGAAGCTCGTGATCGTGCTTACCGGGCAATTAGCCACATCTCACTTGATGGGTCCTTCTATCGCACCGATATCGCGCTCAATGCGTCGGTGGCTGAGAAGGGCAATTAAATGAAGGATAATTCGGGCGTGAGCCTTCTCGCCAACCGCTATGCATCAGCTGCGATGCGTGAAATCTTCGCACCTGAAGCAAAAATCATCGCTGAAAGAAAGCTCTGGATTGCAGTAATGCGCACTCAATCAACTTTGGGCCATGCAATCTCCAAGGATGTAATTACAGATTACGAGAAAGTAATTACACAGGTGGATCTTGCATCCATTGATGCACGTGAAAAGAAGACGCGTCACGATGTTAAGGCTCGCATTGAAGAATTCAACGCCTTAGCTGGCCATGAAGCAATCCATGCAGGAATGACAAGCCGCGATTTAACTGAAAATATTGAAGCGCTACAGATCCGTAATGGTCTTGATGTTGTCCATGACAAAGTTGTCACTGTTCTTGCACGACTTGCAGAGCGCGCAACACAATATGCAGACCAACCAGTTGCAGGGCGATCACATAATGTTCCAGCCCAAATCACAACACTCGGCAAAAGATTTGCATCAGCTGCAGAAGAATTACTCTTTGCTTATGAGCGTTTAACTGCGTTGCAAGATCGTTATCCAATGCGTGGCATAAAGGGGCCGGTTGGAACTGCGCAAGATTCAATTGACTTACTTGGTTCAATCGATGCTCATACAAAATTAGAAAATACAATTGCAAAAGAACTTGGCTTTAATCGTGTTCTAGATTCAACGGGACAAATTTATCCTCGATCTTTTGATTATGATGTTGTGACAACTTTGGTTCAACTAGCTTCATCACCTTCATCTCTTGCCACATCAATTCGCTTGATGGCAGGTACTGAACTTGTGACTGAAGGATTTAAAGCTGGCCAAGTTGGCAGCAGCGCAATGCCACACAAGATGAACACACGCTCGTGTGAGCGAGTTAACGGTTTAGCAGTTGTGCTTCGTGGCTATGCATCAATGGTCAGTGAATTAGCTGGCGATCAATGGAATGAAGGCGATGTCTCTTGCTCTGTGGTTCGCCGAGTGGCTATGCCTGATGCTTTCTATGCAATAGATGGTTTGCTAGAAACAATACTGACGGTTCTAGGTGAGTTTGGCGCATTTCCTGCCGTAATTGCCGCTGAATTAGAGCGTTATTTACCCTTCTTGGCTACAACAAAGATTTTGATGGCAGCTGTTAAGGCCGGCGTTGGGCGCGAAGTTGCTCATGAAGTTATTAAGGAACATGCAGTAAAGGCTGCGCTAGAAATGCGCGAAGGAAAGAAGAACTCACTTCTAGATGATTTAGCTACAGATGATCGCTTACCCCTTGATCGTACGGCATTGGATGTATTAATAAGCACCCCACTTGAATTTACTGGCGAAGCTCGCCAACAAGTTGCTCGAGTTGTTAATCGCATTGGCGCGATTACATCCGCGCACCCTGCCGCAGCGCAGTACAAGCCCGGCTCTATTAGGTGAGCGGCTTTGGCCCAGCTGGTCCACCGCCAGCGCCTTCAATACCTGGGTGGACACACCTGCGCACCGGAAAAGTTCGTGACTTATATAAAAATGATTTAGGAAATATTTTACTTGTTGCATCAGATCGCATCTCCGCATATGACTGGGTAATGCCAACCGAGATTCCGGGTAAGGGCGCAGTACTAACGCAGCTATCTTTATTTTGGTTTGATTTACTAGAAGACATAATTCCTAACCATATTGTTTCAACCGATGTTCCAGAAATTATGGAAGATCGCGCAATTATTGTGCAACCTCTTGAAATGTTTGCAATCGAGTGTGTTGCACGTGGGTATTTAACTGGCAGCGGTTGGAGTGAATACAAAGAAAATAGTGCAGTGTGTGGAAATACTCTTCCCGCAGGATTACTAGATGGATCAGAGCTTCCTAATAGCGTTTTCACACCAGCGACAAAGGCTGATATTGGTGATCACGATATAAACATTGATTTTGATACTGCATCAAAGATTGTTGGTGCCAAGGATGCAGCCGAGTTGCGCGAGTTAACCTTAAAGCTCTATGAGACTGCTGCAGATTTTGCTAAGAGCCGCGGAATCATTTTGGCTGATACTAAATTTGAATTCGGGCGCAATGCAGCCGGGGCAATTATCTTGGGCGATGAGGCTCTGACCCCTGATTCTTCAAGGTTTTGGGATCAATCCACATGGGTTCCAGGTGGCACACAGCCCTCATTTGATAAGCAGTTTTTACGTGACTACCTCGTAGCCAGCGGATGGGATAGAAATAGCCCACCACCAGAGCTGCCAGCAGAGATCGTAGAAAAAACGGCGCAGCGCTATGAAGAAGCTTTTTATCGTTTAACTGGCAGCAAGTTCTAACTAAGGGAGAATATGACGATGGCAAAGATCGTGGTTGATGTGATGTTGAAGCCAGAGATTCTTGACCCACAAGGTAACGCAGTTGCATCTGCTCTACCTCGTCTTGGATTCTCCTTTGCGAAGTCAGTGCGCCAAGGAAAGCGATTTGAAATTGAAGTCGAGGGTGAACCAACAGCTGCGCAGTTAGCCGAAGTTAAAAAAGCTGCGCAAGTTTTATTATCAAATCCAGTGATTGAAAACTTTGTTGTGAGAGTAGAGAAGTAATGCGCGTTGGTGTCATAACTTTTCCAGGCACGCTCGATGATCGAGATGCTGCTCGAGCTGTTGTAGCCGGTGGATCAGAGACTGTATCGCTATGGCATGCCGATGCAGATTTAAAAGGCGTGGATGCAGTTATTTTGCCTGGTGGATTTTCATATGGTGACTATCTGCGCTGCGGTGCTATTTCTCGCTTTGCTCCAGTAATGAGTTTAGTAATTGAGGCTGCAGGTAAAGGAATGCCAGTTCTAGGTATTTGTAATGGTTTTCAAGTTCTTTGTGAATCACACTTGCTTCCTGGTGCACTCACTCGTAACTCAGATCTTCACTTTCTGTGTAGAGACCAAGAGATTGAAATAGTTAATAACACAACACCGTGGACTACCTCCTATAAACCAGGAGAAAAGATTGTTATCCCACTTAAAAACGGTGAAGGATCTTTTCAATGCGATGACACAACCCTTGCCGAATTAGAAGGTGAGGGTCGAGTTATTGCTAGGTATGTGGGCCAAAACCCTAACGGGTCAAGGAATTTGATCGCAGGAATTACTAATGCACGCGGCAATGTTGTGGGGCTTATGCCTCACCCAGAGCATGCAATTGATGAGTTAACTGGCCCATCTGCCCAAGGTCTTGGCTTCTTTACTTCAATTCTTAATGCGATGGTGAAGTAAATGGCCTTAGATACTATTCTCATTGCAGAATCAACTCCAGATACAGTCCAACCATTTGCTGAGCTTGGATTAAAGGCAGATGAGTATGCACGTATTAAAGAAATCTTAGGTCGTCGTCCTACATCATCAGAGTTAGCGATGTATTCAGTGATGTGGTCTGAGCACTGCTCTTATAAATCTTCCAAAGTACATTTAAAACAATTTGGAGAAAAAGCACCAAAGTCTGATGCGTTGTTAGTTGGAATTGGGGAAAATGCTGGAGTGGTAGATGTTGGTCAAGGTTATGCAGTTACTTTTAAAATTGAATCACATAACCATCCTTCTTTCATTGAGCCGTATCAAGGCGCAGCAACTGGTATTGGCGGAATTGTGAGAGATATTTTGACGATGGGTGCACGACCAATTGCAGTTATGGATCCATTACGATTTGGTCCAGCAGATGCACCAGACACACGACGCGTCTTGCCAGGCATCGTTGCGGGCGTGGGCGGATATGGGAACTGTTTAGGTCTACCAAATATTGGTGGGGAAGTTGTCTTTGATGAAACATATATTGGTAATCCATTAGTTAATGCACTTTGTGTTGGAGTAATGAAGCACAGTGATATTAAGTTAGCTAAAGCTGCAGGTGCTGGAAACCTTGTGGTTCTCTATGGTGCCAAGACTGGTGGGGATGGAATTGGGGGCGTGTCAGTTTTAGCTTCTGAAACTTTTGGTGCTGGTGGTTCTACTAAGCGTCCGAGTGTTCAAGTGGGTGATCCTTTTGTTGAAAAGGTTCTCATTGAGTGTTCTTTGGAAATCTTTGCTGAAGATCTAGTTATTGGTATCCAAGATCTTGGCGGAGCAGGCTTATCGTGTGCAACAAGTGAGCTGGCATCAGGGGGCAGCGGGGGTATGAAAGTAGCCCTGGATAAGGTTCCTTTGCGCGATCCATCACTTTCTCCTGAAGAGATTTTGATGTCAGAGTCGCAAGAGCGCATGTGTGCAATTGTTGAACCAAGCAAGATTGAACGATTCCTAGAGATTTGTAAGAAGTGGGATGTAACAGTCACGGTTATCGGCGAAGTAACTGATGGCAACAGGTTAGAAATTACGTGGAATGGTGAAGTAATCGTTAATGTTCCGCCTCGTACGGTCGCCCATGAAGGCCCTGTCTATAACCGCCCTCTTGCACAACCTGCATACATCGATCAAGTAAATTCACAA
The DNA here is from genome assembly GCA_937888825.1 of uncultured Actinomycetes bacterium. Taxonomy (GTDB): domain Bacteria; phylum Actinomycetota; class Actinomycetes; order Nanopelagicales; family Nanopelagicaceae; genus Planktophila. Next base: position 19,566 of record CALBFE010000003.1, read on the forward strand.
AAAGTAAATGTTCCTATGCCAAGTGGCGCTTCTGAAATTAAAGCTGCAGTTCTCAAACTTGCAGGGGCTCCAAACTTGGCAGATAAATCGTGGGTTACTACCCAATACGATAAATATGTTCAGGGAAACACCATTCAAGCCCAACCAGATGATTCAGGGATGGTTCGACTTGATGAGACAACACATTTAGGTGTTGCAATCTCAACTGATGCAAATGCCAACTGGTCATATTTAAATCCTTATCAGGGTGCAAAGTTAGCGCTAGCTGAAGCCGCACGAAATATCGCAACTGCTGGTGCTAGACCACTTGCTGTAACTAACTGTCTAAACTTTGGTTCTCCTGAAGACCCAGGTGTGATGTGGCAGTTTGCAGAATCTGTGCGCGGCTTAGCTGATGGTTGTTTAGAGATGGGTTTGCCTGTCACAGGTGGCAACGTTTCTTTCTATAACCAAACCGGCTCAGTTGCTATCTTGCCAACACCAGTTATTGGTGTTTTGGGAGTAATTCAAGATGTTCGCAAGCGAACACCGATGAGTTATAAAACGGGTGGGCTGGAACTGCTTTTACTGGGAGAAACAAAAGAAGATCTAGCGGGAAGTGAATGGGCTTTCTTGCATGGCCAGCGCGTTGGGCAATCTCCAGATGCTGATTTAGCCCGTGAAATGCGACTTATTGAGCTACTTCTAGAGGGTAACGCCTTCTTTACTGCTGCCCATGATTTGAGCCAAGGTGGACTATCGGCCGGATTAACTGAAATGGTTTTGCGCCACAACGTTGGTGCAACTATCTCACTTTCTCATCCAGCCGTTGATCTCTTGAGTGAAACTCCAGGACGCGTAATCGTTGCAATAGATGCAAGTAAAGTTTCACAGCTTCAAGCACTTGCCACTAAATACTCCATTGCTATTTCAAAGCTTGGAACTACCGGTGGAGATTCACTAACAATCAACGATTGCTTAATATCTCTTGATGAACTGCGCACAGTTCACACTTCTACATTCCCACGGTTGTTTGGATAATAAATATGCGCGATCGAGAGGTCCTAGAAGAAGTTAAGAGCACACTTGCGCTGTTGACTGCCAAGGCCCCTGGTCGTGCAATTGAAGTTCGTGTTCCGCCGTATGCCGCAGTTCAATGTGGTGATGGCCCAACTCATACCCGTGGAACTCCAGCAAATGTTATTGAGATGAGCGCCCCAACATGGTTGGCGTTAGCTAAAGGTGAAATCATTTGGGCCGATGCGCTAAATAATGGCGACATCATCGCTTCAGGGGTTCGAGCAGATCTTTCAGAGTATTTACCACTTAGGATTCAATCATGAGACGCCCAGATGGATTACTCAACCACAATGTCTTGGGCGAAGATAAAGGCCCACAGGATGCATGTGGTGTCTTTGGTGTGTGGGCACCCGGAGAAGAAGTAGCAAAATTAACTTTCTATGGTCTTTATGCCCTGCAACACCGCGGCACTGAATCTGCCGGAATTGCAACAAGTGATGGAAGCCGAATTCTTGTCTATAAAGATATGGGATTAGTTTCACAAGTCTTTACTGAAAGTGATCTAGCTACTCTTCCTGGAGATTTAGCAATTGGTCATTGCCGATACAGCACTACAGGATCCAGCACTTGGGTTAATGCCCAGCCAACTCTGCGCCCAACTAAGTACGGCACACTGGCTTTAGCCCACAATGGAAACCTCACTAATACTGGTGATTTAGCTGAATTAGTACAAAAGCTTGAGCCAAGCAATGGCCGTGAGCGCGGAGCCACAACAGATACTGAAATTATGACTGCGCTAATCTCACTACAAAATGAGAAAAATGTTGAAGCAAGTGCAATGTCAGTACTCCCACAACTTGAAGGCGCTTTTTCTCTTGTTTTTATGGATGAGCACACCTTGTATGCCGCCCGTGATCGCCACGGTGTTCGCCCATTGGTACTAGGTAAGTTAGAAAATGGTTGGGTAGTCGCATCCGAATCGGCAGCCTTAGACATTGTTGGCGCAGCATTTGTTCGAGAGATTGAACCAGGAGAGTTTGTTGCAATCGATGCCAACGGTGTTCGTTCAGAGCGCTGGGCAGTAGCTGAACCCAAGGGTTGTTTATTTGAATATGTCTATCTTGCCCGACCTGACACAACAATTGCGGGTCAAGGAATTCATGCAACTCGCGTTCGCATTGGTGAGCGTTTGGCAAAAGAGGCACCAGCCGAAGCAGACCTAGTAATTCCAGTTCCTGAATCAGGAACACCTGCCGCAATTGGTTATGCAAAAGGTTCAGGAATTCCTTTTGGAATTGGCTTAGTTAAGAACTCATACGTTGGTCGCACATTTATCCAGCCTTCACAAACAATTCGCCAACTCGGTATTCGCTTAAAACTCAACCCACTTCGAGAAATCATTGAAGGCAAGCGCATTGTCGTTGTCGATGACTCCATTGTTCGCGGAAATACACAGCGAGCGATTGTTCGCATGTTGCGCGAAGCAGGAGCCCGTGAGATTCACGTGCGAATCTCGTCGCCACCGGTTAAGTGGCCGTGTTTCTATGGAATCGATTTTGCAACCAGAGCAGAACTTGTTGCCAGTGGGTTAGAAGTAGAAGAGATCAGGCGATCTATTGGCGCAGATTCTCTGGGTTATGTCTCACTTGAGGGTCTAATTGAATCCACGCAGGTGGAGGAAAATAAGCTATGCGGGGCATGCTTTACAGGCCAATATCCCATCCGAATCCCTGCCGATATGTCTGAAGGCAAGATGCGCCTTGAAATCACAGAAGTACATGGTCATTAAATGAGTACATACAAAGATGCTGGTGTTGATATCGATGCAGGAGATCGTGCCGTTGAATTGATGAAGGCATCGATAGCCAAAGCTTCTCGCCCAGAAGTAATGGGTGGTATCGGCGGCTTTGCGGGTTTATTTGATGCAAGTGCGCTAAAGAGTATGAAAAAGCCTTTGCTTGCAACATCAACTGATGGTGTGGGAACAAAGACTGAAATAGCCCGTGCGATGGGGAAGTACGACACTATTGGAGAAGATCTTGTCGCAATGGTTGTTGATGATTTAGTTGTTTGTGGAGCAGAGCCTCTATTTATGACCGACTACATTGCAGTCGGAAAAGTTATTCCAGAGCGAATTGCAGAGATAGTTTCAGGAATTGCACGTGGTTGTGAAAAAGCGGGCACAGCTTTAATCGGAGGAGAGACTGCAGAACATCCAGGATTGCTTGCTGATGATGAGTTTGATGTTGCTGGTGCTGCAACAGGAGTTGTTGATGCGGATCTGCAGTTAGGAGCGCACTTAGTTCAAAAAGGTGATGTCTTGATTGCTATGCCATCAAGTGGTTTTCACGCTAATGGCTTTTCACTCGTTCGACATATTATTAAAACTGCCAAGCTCTCACTTGATGCCCACGTGAGTGAATATGGCAAAACATCTGGAGAAGTGTTTTTAATACCCACTGAAATCTATGCCCTGGATTGTTTAGCCTTGATTAGATCAATGCAGGGAAAGCTGCGTGGATTTTCACACATTACAGGTGGTGGGATTGCAGAAAATACTGCGCGCGTTATTCCAGATCATTTGAGTGCAATTTATGATCGCTCCACATGGTCGGTTCCAGTTGAGATGGAGTACTTATCTAAAGTTGGCGGAGTACCGCAGGCCGATATGGAGCGAACATGGAACTGTGGCATTGGAATGATGGCGATAGTTTCACCTGATTCAGCCGATTTAGCCCTTCGATCCCTGGCTGCTCGGGGAATGAAAGCATGGGTCGCAGGCGTTGTAGAGGAGCGGTTGGCTTCCAATCCACGCTCAACTTTGGAAGGCACCTACAGAGCGCGATAACCTACGCCTCTGAACAACACGTACTTAGTGAAGGAGCTCGCATATGGGTCGCGGCCGAGCCAAAGCAAAACAGACCAAAGTTGCACGTGATTTGAAATATAACTCACAAGATATGGATTTAGATCGTCTCACGAAAGAACTTCATGGCGACGTTGAACCTTCACGTAATCGGGATGACGATGATCCCTTTGCCGAAGGCAATTACATCCCACGTGCGTGAGACCTACACCGTACGTAGCATCACTGAGAGTTTACGAACCTCTTTCTGCATTTGAACCTGCTGATCGTTTGCGTTGGCAATCAATTGATATCAGTGAACAGAGTTATGTAAATGAAGAATCTTTTGCTCTCCATCGCACAGTAGTCCCTGAACCACCTGCTGGTCGTCCCGACGGTGTTCATATTTTAGATATTGATGGCGAACGCTACATCGCACCGTGGTCAACAGCCACTCGTTGTTGGGCAGCGCTAGATAACTTTAAAGACTCACTACCAAGTAGCGTTGTTCCATATTTTGTTTCACCTGCAATGGAAGATGTTATTACTGCAGGAGTAGATTTATTAGAAGATAAAGTCCCACATATTTTAAATGAGACGTGGGTTATTCCACCACGTTGGTTCTTACTCTTTATGCCAGAGGAGCGAACTCGTGGAGAAAACAAGGATGGTCTATTTACGACGGCGTGTGCGACTATTGCAAATGCAAAGGCCCGGGCAGAAGTAGCACACACCACCGTAGTGAATGCTTTCGGTGAAGGCCCGGTCGAACAGGATCTAGAAAACCTACTGGCTTGGTTAGAAATGTTTCATCCAAAATCATATGTCGAATTAGATTACGGCGGGCTTGCACAGTATTTAAATAAAGCGCTGCGAGATAACAATGAAGATGGTTTGCTCTCCGACACATCTATAGAAGATGTCCTGCAATCTCTCTCTGGCCTTGCTGCAGCCGATGGATCATTGGCGGGTCAGGGATATGAGCGTTTAATGTCGCGCTGGCGCAGGGTTCAAGCCCTTGAATCAGCCAATTAATTCATCTTTTTTACCTTGCGCAGCCAGAGCTAAATGGGAATACTTCACCACAATACGGAGTAATTCGGACACCGCTCACTCGAAATAGAAGGAGATGAACATGGCTCGTTTGCCAGATGCTGAAGTTCTATTAACTCCTAAAGAGGTAGCTGCCCGTTTCCACGTTAATCCAAAGACTGTGACCAGGTGGGCAAAGGCAGGCAAGTTAACTGCAATTCGCACCTTGGGCGGCCACCGCCGATACCGTGAATCTGAAGTTCTTGAGCGTCTGCGTGAGTACAAAGAGAGTTCAAGTTAACTAGTAAGGTTCTCTTATGAGCGAAAAAAATGATGACATGAAAGCAAGAATGCTTGCTGCCCTTGAAGCAAAGAAAAATAAACCAGGTGCACCAGGTACTCAGGCACATGCTGAAACTGGATCAAAGATTCGCGGCGGACAACGCAGTGGAGGAGCTCCACAGGTACAGCGCAAGGCCGGTCCGTCAGGTTCTGGCTCTGCTGGCTAAGTGTCAGATCAACTCTTAATTGAAATTAGAGTTCGTCCCAATTCTTCACGAAACAAAGTTGGTGGAAGTGTTGGCGACCCACCACGTTTAGTTGTTGCAGTGCAAGCACCTGCAGTTGATGGCAAAGCAAATGAAGCAGTGGTTAAAGAGTTAGCAAAAGCCTTTGATTGCCGTGCTCGAGATTTCACTATTGTCTATGGCGAATTAGCTCGCGACAAACGCCTACTTATTACCGGCGATGTTGCAGTTCTAGAAAAGAAATTTATAGAACTACAGCAGACCGCGACGCTTCAACAGCGGCTCGATCTTTGAATCACGCCCACGGAAATTGCGGAACATCTGCATTGAATCAATAGATCCACCACGTCCAAGCAAAGTATTTCTAAAGTGCTCACCGTTTTTGCGTTGCAAGCCACCGTTTTCTTTAAACCAATCCACGGTGTCCGCGTCCAGTACTTCTGACCAGATGTAGCCGTAGTAGCCAGCTGAATATCCGCCAGCAAAGATGTGTGAGAAGTAGGTGGAGCGGTAACGAGTTGGAACCGGCGCAAAATCAAGGCCGTAGTCCTTAATTGCTTGGGCTTCAAAGGCCTCTGCATCGCTAACTTTTGCTGCCTCTTCTGTAGTCAATGAGTGCCAGGCAAGATCCAAGATAGCTGCAGCTAAGTAACTTGTTGTTGCATGTCCTTCGTTAAAAGTTGATGCAGCATCGAGATTATCAATCCACTCTTGTGGCAGTTTCTCGCCAGTTTCAAAGTGACGTGCGTAGTTCTCAACAACTTCAGGCCACAAAATCCACATCTCATTAACTTGAGATGGGAATTCAACAAAGTCACGTTGAACACTTGTGCCTGATACACGTGGATATTTCACTTGTGAAAGCAGACCATGCAATGCATGACCAAACTCATGGAACAAAGTTGTCGTTTCAGAGAAAGTCAGCAATGTTGGTTTGCCGGCAGGTGGCTTTGGAATATTGAGGTTGTTTACAACCACAGGCAGTTGGTTAAAGAGGAAATTCTGATCAACCAGATTATTCATCCATGCCCCACCACGCTTTGAATCACGGGTGTAGAAATCACCGATGAAAAGTCCGAGCTTCGAGCCATCTTCATTAAAGACTTCAAAGGCACGAGCTTCTGGGTGATAAGTGACTAAATCAGGGCGTTCTTTAAAAGTGATGCCAAATAGTTTGTTAGCAGCAAAGAAGATTCCATTGGCAAGTACTGATTCGAGTTCAAAGTAGGGACGCATTTTGCTGGTATCGATGTTGTATTTTTCAAGGCGCACTTGCTCGGTATAAAAGCCCCAGTCCCAACTTTCAATATCAGCACCTGCTGACTTCTTAAGATCTTCTGCTTCTGCCTTGGCATTTCGCACAGCAGCTGGCGCGATCTTTCGAAGCATGGCGTGGACGTTGTCTGGGTGCTCTGCAGTTTGCACGGCGATTACATGCTCGGCGTGAGTGTTTTTGCCGAAAAGTTTAGCTCGCTCAGCCCTTAGCTTTACTACTTTAAGAATTACAGGCTTGTTGTCATTTTCGTTAGCGCGATTACCTTTAACAAGGGATTCCTGCATGATTTTCTTGCGAAGTGTGCGGTTAGTAAGAGAATCAAGGACTGGATTTCCAGAGAAATTAACCATTCCTATAAGCCATTTACCGTCATGACCACGATCCTTTGCTGCAGCGGCAGCCGATGCAATTTCATTCTCACTTAAACCATCTAGCTCATCGATAGTGTCAACTAAAACAGCTAAGTCATTTGTGTCAGCTAAAACATTTTTAGAGAACTGTGTTTCTAGCTTTGAGAGTTCTTCATTGAGCTCTTTCAGGCGATCGCGCTCTGATTCAGATAGATGAGCCCCGGCGTGGATGAGATCTTTGTAGTAGCGCTCAAGTAGCCAAGCATCTTCAGTGT
>CALBFE010000004.1 GCA_937888825.1 uncultured Actinomycetes bacterium
ACTCGAACGGTGTAACCCTTGGAGTGCAGGAATTCGCCCCATGGACGCATTGATGGTGGGGCTCCAGTAAATCCATGAACAAGCAAGACTCCAACGCGAGCGTTTTTACCTGAGCCTTGCGCCGACCAATCCTGCATCCAACCTGGGGGTGCTGTTTCAACTGCCATGGTTAACACCATACGCGTGCTGTCAATGACAGTGCAATCATTTAGTATCGCCACTATGCACCTATCGGAAGCCACCTTTGTGGTTGTGGATTTAGAAACCTCAGGTGCTGCCCCTTCAACTGGCGCAGCAATAACAGAGATAGGCGCAGTTAAAGTGCGCGGCGGCGTAGTGATTGGTGAGTTTGAAACCTTTGTAAATCCGGGTGTTCAGATTTCAGAATTCATCACACAACTCACTGGGATTACAGATCAGATGCTTTCCAACGCTCCGACAATCGCTCAAGTATTTCCCTCATTTATTGAGTTCTTGGGGCCAGAGAGTGAAAATGTTTTAGTTGCCCACAACGCCCCATTTGATGTGGGATTCCTAAAAGCAGCTGCTGCTCATCTTGATTACCCATGGCCCACCCATCATGTTGCTGACACTGCCAGATTGGCTAGATATGTATTAACTAAAGATGATGTCATCAACTGTAAATTAGCCACCTTGGCAGAGTTCTTTGGAGCAACTACTTCTCCCACACACCGCGCCCTAGATGATGCCCGTGCAACGGTAGATGTTTTGCATGGGATTATCGAAAGACTGGGAAGTTTTGGAATTACGACTTTGCCACAATTCAAGAAAGTTAAGAAGCGGCTAGTTTCTGGCTAAGAGCGGCCCATTGTGAAAGAAGCGTTGCGGCTGCACCACTATCAATTGCCATGGTGGCTCGTTCAACACCCTTCTGGATTCGATCATGAAGGCTCAACTCCATCTCACCTTCATAGGCTGCTATTGCTGCAGCTGCATTTAATACAACTGCATCACGCGGTGCACCTTTTTCACCAGCAAAAATAGCGCTAGTGATTCTGGCAT
>CALBFE010000005.1 GCA_937888825.1 uncultured Actinomycetes bacterium
AACCCGTTAGGCGAACATGGGGAGCGTTCAGAACCATTCGGATAATATTACAGCTCTATTTCGCGAAGATTATGATTGCGAATGCACTCGCTCACCACTAGACTGAATTTTCAGGTGCTGATACTGGCACAAAAACTAAACAAAAAATACCATGAACTCACTCGTTTTTCTTTTTGCAGCGCCGCTTTTGGCCACGACTGTCACTATGATTTCCATCCCGCCGCTATCTGGATGTGATTGCGAACCTGTAATCGTCGGGGAGACGGCTAGTGGTGGAAACGTGAGCAAAGATGTCATTCCCGCTAATGGAAGTGGCCTTGGCGGTACTGTTATAGCAGTCAACGATGGTGAGGTTTCTGGGCTTTGTGATACCAGCGTTAACTGTACAAGTCCAGCTCCCTGTGCATTTAATGTTTCCGTCCAGGTAAAGCTAATCGTGAGTAGCGGTATTCCAGTACCTACTGAATTCCGCATTGGGCCAGATACATATCCTATCGCCCCAGTGGGCGGCCCAGTTGGCGACTACACAGGCTCTGCTCCAACGAAGCGTTACGATTTAGATTGTGACACGTCCAAGAATGTTAGAGTCAAAGTCAATGGTTCTACTGGCACTCTTCTCGCTACAGCAACATTTACAGCTATCTGCCAAGAATGCCAGGGCTAGTAAAGCGTCAAAATTTTTCAAATGAAATTAAGGCTAGGATATATAGGTGCAGGTGTGCTATTGGTGTGCGCTTTCATTTTCTATTTGCCAGAGGAGAATAACTCCCATAATGATCAGGAGGTTGAAGTAGCATTTCTCGAACGAGAAACTCAGGACTTCGCGAATTCTGATGGCAAACATATTCACCGCCGTCTCCAAGAGAGTGAGTCTGACGAATCCATCCCCTCATGGAGTTGGAGAGATGATGAGACTTTTCGTCAGGAGTTCAATCGCTTATTCAAAGCGCGGTTTTCTTCTTCAGGGGGAGAGGAGGCTACCCTTGCCTGGATAATGGACGTGACCCGTGAAAAATTGGACGCGGGGAGAGGCGTGCCGGCTGTCCGAGCCTATGAGCTTCTTGCAAGTTCAGGTGTAGTTTGTGGACCAGAAGGCCATGCTGGTTTTGGGGAGCTCGTATTTGGTGGCGATCTTATTGCCAGCAATTCACTGCGAGCCCAAGCTACAAACTATGGAGAGTGGCTTCGGGATCGGGATCTTGAAGGCTACTATCTTCCAAAAATGGAAATGAGTTTTGAACCTTTGCGCTATCCCCCCGAGATGCATTTCGCATCCATTATCACAGACTACAAAAATGGCTTGCCTAAGGAGATGCTAGAGGAGGCAGCAGCCCATCGTAATCATTTAATTAATTACTATGCCCAACTTTACCAGGAGAGAATGATACTGCGTCCAAGTTTAGAGTTCGCCCTTGCCGCAAGTGATCGACAGATTTCAGATAACGAAAAAGAAGACTTCTTCCAGAGTTCGGTTGGGGAATATGGAAAGATTAATGCGGCAATGCAGGAAGTCGCTCCCACATACGTTGATGGTATGTATACGATTGCTTCAGCCTATGGCTATCACGTTCAGTGACTTTGGATTTCACTGGCAGAGTTTGTTTCTACGATTAGAGTTTATCTTAGTCGCCTAACCAGCCGTTGCAGACAGACCGGGGCGGACGCTTCGCTTACCCCGGCTGCTGAACGGCAAACCCGTT
>CALBFE010000006.1 GCA_937888825.1 uncultured Actinomycetes bacterium
AGAGTTGAGCCTTTCGAAAGGTCATCAGGTTTTGAAGGGGTCAAGGCCTGGTAACACGCTCAACCTAGAGGTCATACCATTGAACAGATAGGCCTATGAGGTAACGAATTGATTACATTTACGCCTGAAACCATACAAAAAGAAGCTAAATGTCCCACCAAATCGTTGCTAGAGGACGTATCTCAGATAGTGGATGGTTTTCGAGGAATTGCCGCACCTCGGGCTCTCGTGACTCTGGCAGACAAAGACGAATGCGGGTAAATCGCACAGCATCATCCATATTTCTTTCTTGTCGCAGTTTGCCATCCCACAAATGAAGATGTGCATTGATTCCCATCTCCCCTAATACATTCATTAAATCTTGGGGTGTCGGGTTTTCTGGGCGATCTAGTTTCCAGAAATACTTCCAAGCTTCAGATAAGTTGGAAAGTGGATGGTGTTGTGGCATCTCGAGCACAACTCTCTTGCGTGCATGAGAGCTCATTGCATTTATAAATGGAACTATCTCTTGAACGTTGTAAACAACATGATGGGCTACTGCAACATCTGCAACTTCGACATTCTGTTCAACTACTGGCCAGAAGCCTTCATAAACTTTTGAATCAATGTTGCGTTGATTAGCATTGTCTGTGAACATATCGAGCATTTCGCTTTGATGATCCACGCCAATTACAAGTGCAGCTTTGCTACCCATTGCAAAAGCTGCAATTCCCCCACCACAACCGATATCTAAAATACTCCCGCCCTCAGGCAACGCATCGAAAGCTTTTTGATGCGAAGGGTTCAGGTCGATTAATTGTGGAATTTGAAAAAGCACCGGTGGATGTATCCATGGTGATTCGGGAGCTTGATCAATAATCTCTTGAGGAATTGACCAAGCTTCTAAATCAGATTTCCACTTTTGAGATGCGATCATTTCTTAGCGGCCTCTGCAGCTATTTCCTTTTGGATTTCATCCATGTCGAGTGCTGATACCTGAGAAATTAGGTCGTCGAGAGCAGATCCAGGAAGTGCACCTGGTTGGCTAAACAATAAGATTCCATCACGGAAAATCATTAATGTTGGGATTGATGTAATTCCTGCAGCGGCGGCAAGAGATTGCTCAGCTTCGGTATCAACCTTTGCAAAGGTTAGGTCGGGATACTTTTCAGATGCAGCCTCATAAACTGGAGCAAATGAGCGGCACGGTCCACACCAGGCGGCCCAGAAATCAACCAGAACTGTTCCTTCTTTAAGAATTAGCTCCTCGAATTGCGCCTCTGTCACATTAATTGCTGCCACTTTTTTCTCCGTTCACTTTATTTGTTGTTTGAAAAGGCAATGAGCATGAATATTCGTTGTTAAGGCGCATCCGTAGTGAGAACATCAAGAGGGCAATACCTGCCAACGCTAAGTAAGGTTGTATTGGAGCGAAGTATTGAATTGCGCCTGAGTATCCCAGCGCAATTAATGCAATTTTATTACAAACGGGACATCCAACGGCAAAGAAGGAAAGTAATGCCCCAGCACTTCCGACCTTGAGCTGTTTGGGATTGTCATCTGAGAATTCGTTTTTAACGTAAGTCGCTGTCAATAATCCAGTAAGCAGAGATGTAATTACAATTACCGTGTTAGACCAATCGGTTACCGCAATTTCGCGACCGAAAATAGGATTCTTAATAACAGCGGTCGGTAAGGCAATAACAAAGTAGGTTAGCAATCCGACAGTCACAGCTACGAACCAACGTTTTGCGCTCCAAGTTAGTAAGGATGTAAAGCAATTAGGCACTTTTTCTCCCTAATAAACCAAAAACTCTTTGTTGATAGTCAATTGCATCTTCATGTCGATTTCTAAGCAATCGATCTTCGTAATTTGCTTTCACGATCATATTCATGGCCAAAGCAATAAAAGCAATTACTGAGACTAAATTAAAGTTGTTGATTAGCATTCCAAAGCCAAACATGAGTACACCTAAATACATGGGATGTCGGAACCACTTATAGATGCCCACAGTGATTAATGGAGCACCTGGCTTTGGAATGGGTGAGACCCGAAGCGAGGGACGCAACGCAATGTATGCAAAGGCAAAAATAGTTAATGCAACTAAATACAGAATCGCAGAGAGCCAAACGATACTCGCTGATTCAACAAGTATCGTCCCAGCTGGCTTTAGGAATAGAAATCCTAAGAGGCCAAACTGGAGCGTAACGAGTGCTTTTGCTTTAAGAATTATTTCTTACCAAACATTTTGCTGAAGAAGCCTGGTTCCTTAGGGTCATTTGCATGTCCCTGGCAACGATCCTTCTTCGAGACTCCCTTAAGGGCAATCTCAATATGTTGACCACAACCTGACCAAGTTGGCTTTCCGCATTTACGGCATGTAGTTCTACTGCACATTTTTCTTCCCTTTTCTCTTATTTACTCGCCGCTGGAGAGTGACTCCATGTGAGGTAACCGCCATCTAGATTTACTGCGTTAAATCCGAGCTCCTTCAGAAGCATCGATCCTGTGTGACCTCGTAAACCAACCTGACAGTTCACAAGAAGATTCTTATTCTTAAGCTCTGAGTAACGATCTCGTATTTCATCCACTGGGATATTGATTGCCCCAGGAATCATTCCGCGCCCGCACTCTGCGACTGAACGAACATCAATAAGTTCATAACCTTTGTCACGGTACTCATCGATCTCGCTCCATTGAGCAACCTTTGATACACCAGAGAAAACATTCTCGGCAACATATCCCAACATATTTACCGCATCTTTAGCTGAACCAAACGGTGGGGCATATGCCAATTCAAGATCTGCAAGCTCGGGAGCTGTGATTCCTCCGCGCATTGCAGTTGCAATGACGTCGATTCGCTTATCTACACCTTCAACACCGACTCCTTGTGCGCCAAGGATTTCGCCTGTCTTTGGATCAAAGATTAACTTTAGAGTCATTTGCTTCGCATCTGGATAGTAACCAGCATGTGAATTTGGATGAATATGAATTGCTTGGTGAGGTCGATTAGCTGCCTTAAGCCGCTTTTCATTCCAACCCGTCGTCGCGATCATTAAATCAAACACCTTCACGATCGCTGTTCCAATTGTTTTTACTGGACGAACCGTTAAACCACAGATGTGATCCGCAACCACGCGACCATGACGATTAGCCAAATTGGCTAGAGGAACAAGAGTTGCATTGCCATCCAACGCATCGGTCTTTTCCGCCGCATCGCCAACTGCGTAGATATCTGAGTTGCTGGTGCGATTGAAATCATCGACCTTGACTCCGTTACGAGTTCCAATCTCAAGTCCAGCTGCTTTAGCTAGCCCGATCTCTGGTCGGACTCCAATGGCCAAAATAACGATCTCGGCTGGCAGCACATCACCATTTGCCAACTCAACTGAGTCAGCTGAAATTTTCACAACACTTGAGCCAAGTCGTAGATCAACTTTATGTGAACGCATTTCATTGGCAACCAAGGAAGCAAGCTCAGGATCCAGCGGCACTAATACCTGATCTGTGGCTTCAACTAGTGCGGTTGGGATTCCTTTATGCACAAGGTTTTCAGCGATCTCAACTCCAATAAATCCGCCACCAATCACCACGGCACTGGCTGGCTTTGTTCCAACACTTGCAGCGATTTTTTCTACATCTTCTACGGTACGCAAGGTCATTCCACGTTCGATTCCTGGAATAGGAGGAACTACCGGAGATGCGCCTGGGCTCAAAATCAATTTGTCATAATCGAGTTCATCGGTTAGACCAGTAATTAGGTTTTTGATAGCAACGACTTTTTTGCTTGGATTGATTGCGAGTACCTCGGTACTTACTCGAACATCTAAGCGGAAACGAGCATGCAAGCTTGCTGGAGTTTGTAATAGAAGATCATTTTCGTTTTCAATCACTCCACCGACGTAATAGGGCAAGCCACAGTTTGCGTATGAAACATGTCCGCTCTTTTCGAGAACAATGATTTCCGCTTTCTCATCCAAGCGACGAAGGCGTGTTGCTGCAGACATGCCGCCAGCGACACCACCGATAATGATTACGCGCATTAGTTATTCACCAGAGGCAGTCCGGCATTTGCCCAATCAATGACGCCACCATTGAGGTTATAAACATTATGGAAGCCCGCATCATGCATCACTTTTACTGCTTGGCCTGAACGGTTTCCGCTACGGCAGTAAACGGCATATGTCGCATTCTTATCAAGAGATGCAATCTCATTTTCAAAGTTACCGCTCTGAAAATCGATGTTCTGGGCACCTTGAATGAATCCACCCACGTACTCACCCGGTGTTCGAACATCTAATGTGATAACTCCAGCCTCTGCTACCTTGGTTGCAAATTCGCTAACTCCTAGATCAACAGCCCCTGAACTCGAAGAACAGCCTGCCAAAAGCAACACTGAGGCCATTAACGCAATTAATTTTTTCATTTCTTAATCTCCCCTATGCAAGACTTAAAAATAGTTTTTGTAGCTGTGCGGTAACCGCATCAGAGTTGTTCTTGCCCTCGACAATGCATTCCTTTAGGCTCGAAGAAATTAAGGTGAATGCTGCGGTGTTTACCGCCTTTGAGACTGCTGACATTTGCGTCACTATCTCTTCGCAGTTTCGACCCTCTTCAAGCATGCGTGCAACCGCACCTAGTTGACCCTGTGCGCGCTTAATTCTCTTTGCAATAGCTGCAATCTGCTCTTCATCGCTTAATACGTGGCTGATTTGCTTCGATGCCATGAAATCTCCTTTGTCTGGCGAACAAAGGTATTTAACTATACCCCAGGGGGTATGTCAAGCCGATTACTTCTGGTGGTGGCCTTTTCGAATCATGTTCAGCATCTTGATATTAATTGCCACAAATCGCCATACCTGGATCAACAAATTCTTGCGAAAACGAAGAGTCTTTGCAGTTGGCAAAGGTGCATGAGCAATTGAATCATTTTGATTTTCCATTGTCTGCTCCTTTTATTCCGGGATGAACTGCCAGCCAGGACGACCCTTGGCTTTATAGATAAACATGTAATGAAGTAGAAGCTTAATCCAATGACCGCTTAGACCAATTTCCCCGTAAGTGTCTTTTAGGCTTCGTCCTGTATTTGGATATGCCTCATAATCCGGAACAATTGGGAACATAGTCATAGCAGCTGCAGAACCTTGCGTTAAGCCTGAACCAGATGACGCAACACATGCAGCACCCATCTTTGCCATGGAGGCAGAGTGCGCTTCAGCTTGGGGGCCCTTATTCAATAATTCCTTAATAGTAAGAATTGCGAGCTTTCCCATAATTCCGGATGGCATACCTGTGCGTGGTGGTGCTGGTGCGATCAGAGTCCCATTTGGGGATTTACGAGGCTTAGAAATTTGATGCGGTGGTGCAAAAGCAATTCCAACCGCAAAAATATTTGGGTAACTTGGATTGCGATAAGTGCTCGGCCAATCCGATGCTTTCCACTCTTCATATGGCTTTCCTGAGTAATCTGCATCAACCTTCATGAATCCGCTTGGAGCAAAGATTTCCGAAGAAATATCATCCCCGGCCTTATTAAATGCCTGGAGATCGACGCCTCTAAATGGTGGCAAAAGCATTGCAAAATCAAAGGCCAGTACATCTTTGGTGCCATCAACTTGCTCGTAATAAACCTTACCTGCTTCGACTTTTTCAACGTGTGCGCCCAGAATGGCTCGAACTCCACGTTCACGGAACAAGGATTCAGTCCACAACTTACTTGTTGTTTGGAAACCTCTTTGAGTAAACACCATTCCACCAACACCAAAATCACCTAATTCATACTCATTGGTGATGTAAACAAGGTCGGCCATATCGCGCACGCCTGCCATACGCAGTTCGTGGTCCACGTTAAACGTGTACTCAAACGCTGCGCCTTCGCAGGTACACGTTCCGTGACCTACGCCAATTGCAATGCATTGCTTGTTGCCGGCCTTCATTTTTTCGATAGAAGATTTCAAGGCCTCGGCTGCATCTACAGCATGCCCGGCGGTGCATACTGAAACTGTGTGTCCATCGGGTCCAAGACCTTCTGTTGCAGCAAAGTTGAGTTTTGGCCCAGTTGCGTTAATTAGAAAGTCATATTCAATCTTGCCAACTTGGTTAAGACGACCTGGATCTGTATAAGAAACTTCCACATATGCGTTGGCTATTTGCGAATCACCTTCAGGATAGATGCTCTTAGCTAGCGCCTGGTGAAACTCGATTCCTTTGCGCTTGTATACAGGAGCTATTGGAAAAATTACTTGCTGCTTCTGCATTTTTCCAACACCAACCCAAATATTGGATGGAATCCAGTTGTAGTTTGAGTTCGGTGAAACAACAATGATTTCGTTATTTCTTCCGAGCAAACGTTTTGCATGCAGCGCTGCGGTGTGACCTGCGATGCCTGCTCCAAGAATTAGTACGCGCGCCATTTAACATCCTCTCCGATGTTCCCCATTGAACACTGAATTAACAAACCCTTAAAGTGAAATGTGAAGGGCTAGCACTTACAGCGATCTGCTTCTGGAACGCCAGCTAGCGCTTGTTCAATGTGTTGGCCACAACCTGACCAGGTTGCCTTCTTGCAAATATGACATGTAACGCGTGAACACATGATTAAAACTCCTTAGTAGTAATGACTAAGGTAAAAGTATCATACCCCCGGGGGTATCTGTCAAAGCCCCGTAACCTTCACCGCGGCCAGGGCTACCCCCGCCACAATCACCCAGGCCAGCATTCCCATAGCCATTGGGCGTGGACCGATCGCGCGAATCGCCTTCCAGCGAACCCCTGAACCCAAGGCAACTAAGCCAGCGCCCAACATCAACTTACTGAGCAAAACAATGTTGTCATGAAGACCATCATTGATATCAACGATGTTGTTCAGGGTTGCAACCGCGATAAATCCAAGAACAAAGTAAGGAATCAACGGCACCTTTGCGGTCTGAACCTCTTGCTTACCCTGTGATGTCAACCAACGTCGATGACGTAACGACAAAATTAAAACAATCGGAGCAAGCAAGCAAACGCGAGCTAGTTTCACAACGATCGCGTACTTGTCAGCGTCATCGCCCCATACCGAAGCTGTTGCAACAACTTGGCCAACATCGTGAACCGCAGCACCAGCCCAAGCACCAAATTCACGTGTGTCTAAATTCAGCGCATGTCCAATCAAAGGCAACACAAAGATTGAAAGAGTTCCGCATAATGAAATTAAACCAATTGCATAAGAGGTCTCTTCTTCAGTGGCACGAGTTTGAGGTTTGATCGCTGCAACCGCGGTTGCTCCACAAACACCAAAGCCAACGCCAATGAGAAGCCCAAGCTCACCAGACATCTTGAAGAGTTTTGAGAGGCCAAGGATTCCGAAAATCGTGAAGGTAACCACGATGACAACGGTGATTACTCCCTTAAGACCGATCTCCTTTAGTGAGACAACACTTACTTGTGCACCCAATAGGGCAACACCGATACGCATAATTGTCTTGCTTGAAACTTTGGTTGCAGGTGCAGCAAAAGCTGGCCACTGTGCAAAATTTGCAACTAAGAAACCAAAACCAACACACAATGCAAGTGGGCTACTTGCCGATTGCATATTGTTGATCTGAAATGCGAGAGCAACCAACAGGCCAATTAAGCCAAACCCCGGTGCATAAGTCTTAACCATTTAGAAACCCAGTTGTGAAAATACTTGATCGGTAATTGTGATCTCATCATCCAGGTTGAGGGTTTCTGGATTTACGCGGTTTGCGCCAGGAAGTCGTCCTCCTGCAGCATTTACCTCTGCTGCAAACTCGCTAGTGCGATTATTAGCGCCATCTACAGATAATTTGGCTGCGTCAATAGCAAT
>CALBFE010000007.1 GCA_937888825.1 uncultured Actinomycetes bacterium
CATGGGTTATTGATGATGCACCACAGACTGGAAACGGCTTTGAAGGTGCAGTGGCATACGCAGTTGCTAAGCAACTCGGATTTGATGCAGCAGATGTCACATGGGTTCGTACAACATTTGATTCAGCTGTAACACCAGGGGAAAAGAACTTTGACTTTAACTTGCAGCAATTCTCAATTACTGAAGAGCGCAAGAACGCTGTTGATTTCTCATCTCCTTACTACACAGCACCACAGGCAATCGTTTCATTTAAGGGAAGCAAAATCGATGGAAAGACAACTCTTGCAGAGCTAAAGGAAGCAAAGCTTGGCGCAGCTGTCGGAACGACTTCACTTGATGCGATTGAAAACCAAATCGGTTCAACTCCACAGGTATTCAATGACAATGCTGCTGGAGTATCTGCACTTAAGAACAAGCAGATTGATGGTCTAGTCGTAGATCTACCAACCGCTTTCTATCTTGCAGGTGTTGAAGTTCCAAATGGTCTAATCGTTGGTCAGTTGCCATCTACTGGCTCAGGAGATCAATTTGGCCTACTACTCACTAAGGGTAGCCAGCTGACTTCATGTGTTTCTGGTGCAGTCGATGCAATCACTGCAGATGGAACATTGGCAGCAATTACAGAGAAGTGGCTAGCAACTGATGCTGGCGCTCCTGTATTGAAGCCGTAATAGAAACTAAGAAGTAAAAGCGGTAGTTTGGCGACCATGTCAGAGAAGAAAAGCTCTGCGTGGTCGCCAAGCTCACGTGAGATTCAACGCCGTAAGTCTCGGCGTGCGATAAGCCGCAAGCAAGCAGGCATTGCTGCGGCTTCTTCCATTTTAGTTCTCGGCACATTGCTAGTAATTCTTGTAACAAGCCCAGGCTGGGAAACGGTTAAGACTACCTTCTTTGATATCGAATATGGCAAAGAGGTATTTCCAACTGTCATCAAAGGATTATGGATCAATCTGCAGCTCACATTTATCGGGGGAGCAGCAATCGGAGTAATTGCGTTAGGCCTTGCCCTTGTGCGAACTACAAAATCTCCAGCACTTACTCCATTTAGATTTCTCGCAACGGCATATGTAGATATTTTTCGTGGCGCGCCACTTATCTTGATTATCTTGTTAGTTGGTTTTGGAGTTCCCGCACTAGGTTTGCGTGGAGTATCTAGCAATGTAATTTTCTTAGGAACAGTTGCAGTTGTTCTTACATACTCTGCCTATGTTGCCGAAGTTATCCGAAGTGGAATCTTGTCGATTCACCCAAGCCAACGAGCCGCAGCGAGATCTCTGGGATTAA
>CALBFE010000008.1 GCA_937888825.1 uncultured Actinomycetes bacterium
TTTCACCGCAGATCATTACGATGAATTCAGCTCCAGCTGAGAGCTTTACTTCGCGCACATTGATGGAGTGTCCACTTGGTGCACCGCGCAATGCTGCATCAGTACTAAAGGAATACTGCGTTTTTGCCACACAGATTGGGAAATGCCCATATCCAGATGCTTCTAGCTCTTTGAGCTTGAGGCGAACCTTGGCATCGGCTGTTACTTCTTTAGCCCCGTAAATCTTGGTAGCTACCTTGGTGACTTTCTCCCACAGTGGATCGCTATCTTCGTAAACAAAAGTCATAGCCTGTGGCTGCTCACATAGTTCGACAACAGCATGTGCCAAATCAGCAGCACCTTTGCCACCATCAGCCCAGTGAGTTGCAAGAACAATCTTCACACCAAGCTTTTCAACACACGAACGAAGAAGATCAACTTCTGCCTTTGTATCACTGGTGAAGTTATTGATTGAAACAACTAGTGGAAGGTTGTAAACCTTAGTGATGTTATTAATGTGACGCTCAAGGTTTACAAGCCCTGCCTCAAGTGCTGGCAAGTTCTCCTCTGTGATTGTCTTTAGGTCTGCGCCGCCGTGGTATTTGATTGCACGAATCGTTGCAACCAATACGCAAGCAGAAGGACGTAGTCCAGATTTGCGACATTTAATGTCAATAAACTTCTCAGCTCCAAGGTCTGCACCAAAGCCAGCTTCAGTAACAACATAGTCAGCTAGCTTCATCGCAGAAGTTGTAGCAACAACAGAGTTGCAACCGTGTGCGATGTTAGCAAATGGTCCACCATGAATAAAGGCTGGAGTATTTTCTAAAGTTTGAACCAAGTTTGGCTGGAAAGCATCCTTTAAGATCACAGTCATTGCACCCTGTGCATTGAGCTCAGAGGCTAATACTGGAGTCTTATCGCGCTTGTAACCAACAACAATCTTGCCAATTTTCTCTTTTAGATCTTCAATCGAAGTTGCAAGACAGAAGATTGCCATGATTTCAGAGGCAACAACGATATCGAAGCCATCACTACGTGGGTATCCATTACCAACGCCTCCAATGGATTGAATGATTTCGCGCAAAGCACGATCATTCATATCTACTACTCGCTTCCATGTAACGCGGCGAATATCAATTGCTAACTCATTGCCATGGTGGATGTGATTATCAATAAGGGCTGCAAGTAAGTTGTTTGCAAGGGCTATGGCGTTGAAATCTCCAGTGAAGTGAAGATTGATATCTTCCATAGGAACAACCTGGGCATAACCGCCTCCTGCTGCTCCACCCTTCATTCCAAAGACTGGACCAAGAGATGGTTCACGCAGAGCAATCATTGCATTCTTGCCAATATGACGTAGAGCATCACCTAGACCAACAGTTGTAGTTGTCTTTCCTTCACCTGCAGGTGTCGGGCTAATGGCAGTTACCAAAATCAACTTTGAATTATCGCGCTTTGGAAGTGCAGTTAAGTACTTAAGGTTCACCTTCGCCTTGTACTTTCCATAAGCCTCTAAGTTATCTGCATCAATTCCTAAGCTGGCACCGATTTCGGTGACTGGCTTCATTGTTGCAGCTTGTGCAATTTCGATATCTGACATTTTTTTATCCCTTGGCTTGACGTATTGCGCTAGTTAGCGCAGGTATTACCTGATGTAGATCTCCGATGATTGCGTAATCTGCATAGCTGAGAATTGGAGCTTCTGGATCTGTATTGATGACAACGATTGTCTTGCTGTTCTTCATACCGGCAATGTGTTGCATCGCACCTGAGATGCCAGCTGCGATGTAGAGATCTGGTGCAACTTTTGTTCCTGTCTGTCCTACTTGCTCAGCGTGTGGACGCCAACCTGAACTTGTTACAACGCGAGAACAACCAACTGTTCCCCCAAGCAAATTAGCAAGTTCTTCAATCTGACCAAATCCATCTGGGCCACCAACACCACGTCCACCAGAAACGATTACCTTGGCATCATTGAGTGTCACTCCACCCTTAGATTCACCAGCATCACGACTTAAGACCTTAACTGCATAGTCAGAAGGCTCTAACGCTGGCTCGAAGTCAACAACAGTTGCGGCTCCACCATTGGCAGATTCAGGTTCTGTTGAAAATGCTAGAACGGTTGCAATCAAGAGCTCTGCGTGAACATTTGCAGATTCAATGAGATTTCCTGCCCACCGTGCACGAAGCACATGGTGAGGTGAACCTAAAGTGATCTCTGAACACTCAGCTGCCATTGGAAGGTCTAGAAAAGCAGCTAAATGCGCTAACTGTTCATTTCCACGTGGGCTACCAGCGGCTAACACAGCTGATGGCTTTAGCTTTTCAACTAAGTCTTTAAGGGCACGACCAGATGCCATTGGTGTGTAATCAGTTAAGTTGGCATGAGATGCAACGTGTAAAACCTTTGCGCCATACTCACCGACGATGCCGGCAAGTGCTGCGCCTTCTTTACCGATAACAATTGCTTCAACATCTTGGCCTAACTTACGGGCTGCAGTGAGTGCACGCAGTGAGAGTTGATCTAGTTCACCACGGTCATGATCTACGAGTACAAGAATCATTAGAAAGCCCCAATCTTTTTCAAGATATCTACCAGTGCAGGAACTGCATCTGCGCCATTACCTAAAACTTCAGCGCCTTTTGCCTTAGATGGTGCAAGTGCCAAAGTAACTTTTTCTAACTTAGGAACTCTAGCTTCAGCCTTTTTCATATCAACTGGCTTCTTGCGAGCTTGCATGCGACCAGGTACTGATGGATAACGTGGAATGTTTAGACCATCGCGCACGGTGACAATTGCAGGAAGTGCAACTTCATAATGCTCACGTCCGGCTGCAACCACTCGATCACACACAGCAACACCATTTTCTATCTTCATTGATTTAACGTTGGTGA
>CALBFE010000009.1 GCA_937888825.1 uncultured Actinomycetes bacterium
TTTAATAACTTGCAAGCAACTTCTGCGATGAGTGAAGGTGGCATGATTGCCGACATCATTGGCGCTGTTGCCTCTATCGATCCAGTAATGGGAGGCGTTGACCGCTAATGGCATTCTCAACTGAAGATCTAGCAATCATGGAAACGATTATAAAACGTTATCCACGTCCTCGTTCTGCCATCATGCCACTGCTCCACTTTGTTCAATCACGTGCGGGTTATGTGACAAATGAAGGAATTGAAATCATTGCCCAGCAGTTAGATCTAGCAGCAGCTGAAGTCACTGCTGTGTCTACCTTTTATACCCAATACAAGCCAACTCCAGTAGGTGAATACCACGTGGGTGTTTGCACAAATACTTTGTGCGCCATCATGGGTGGGGACGAAATCATGGGTGCACTTAAAGATCACCTTGGAATTGAAAACGATGGTGTTACAGCAGATGGCAAGGTTTCACTTGAGCATATTGAGTGCAACGCTGCATGTGATTATGCACCAGTGGTTATGGCTAACTGGGAGTTCTATGACAACCAGACTGTTCAATCTGCAAAAGATTTAGTTGATTCAATGCGTGCGGGAAATCCAAAGCCACCAACGCGTGGTCCAAATACATTGGTTACATGGAAGCAAGTCTCTGAAGTACTTGCAGGATTAAACGATGGAAGAGCCAACGAAGGCGTTCAAGCAGGTGGACCAACACTTCTTGGTTTGAAAATTGCAAAAGGAGAAGTTAAGTAAATGACGAAGTTAACTCCAGTTCTTTCTGCGCATTGGGATGAAAAAGACTCATTCACAATTGAAGGCTATAAGCGTCACGGTGGTTACACCGCATCAGCGAAAGCACTTGCTATGGATCCAGATGCAATTATTCAACTTGTAAAAGATTCAGGATTACGTGGTCGTGGTGGAGCAGGTTTCCCAACTGGCATGAAGTGGGGATTTATCCCACAGGGTGATAACAGAGAGCACTACTTAGTTGTTAACGCCGATGAATCAGAGCCTGGAACATGTAAGGACACGCCATTGTTGATGGCAAATCCACATGTTCTTATTGAAGGTTGCATCATCGCGTGCCATGCAATCCGTGCAAAGCATGCATTTATCTATATTCGAGGCGAAGTGACACACGTTGTTCGTCGAGTTAATCAAGCAATCGAAGATGCTTACAAGGCAGGATTACTTGGAAATGGCATTGATGTTGTTCTACACATTGGTGCTGGTGCATATATCTGTGGTGAAGAAACTGCGCTCCTAGATTCACTCGAAGGCTTCCGCGGACAACCTCGTTTGCGCCCACCATTTCCAGCTATTGCAGGCCTTTATGCCCGCCCAACAGTTGTAAATAACGTTGAATCGATCGCTTCAGTGCCAGCAATTATTGCTAATGGCGCCGAGTGGTATCAGAGCATGGGAACTGAGAAGAGCAAAGGCGCAACGCTTTATTCTCTATCAGGTCATGTGAATAACCCTGGGCAGTTTGAAGCACCACTTGGAATTACTCTTCGCGAAATTCTTGAACTCTCAGGAGGTATTCGCACCGGTCACACATTGAAGTTCTGGACACCTGGTGGATCTTCAACTCCACTGTTCACAGCAGAGCATCTAGATGTTCCCTTGGATTACGAAGGTGTTGCTGCAGCGGGCTCAATGCTTGGAACTAAAGCGCTACAAATTTTTGATGAAACAACATGTGTTGTTCGCGCAGTATTGCGCTGGACTGAGTTCTATAAGCATGAGTCATGCGGTAAGTGCACACCTTGTCGTGAAGGCACATGGTGGTTAGTACAACTTCTTCGCGATCTTGAAGCAGGTAAGGGCACTGAAGCAGATCTAGCTAAGCTGCTTGATCTTTGCGACAACATCATGGGCCGCTCGTTCTGCGCTCTTGGTGATGGTGCAACAAGTCCAATTACTTCATCTATTAAGTATTTCCGCGATGAATACATCGCACACATCACTCACGGTGGCTGTCCATTTGATCCAGTTGCATCAACTCTTTTCGCGGGGGCAGGTGCATAAATGACTACTGAAGTTGTAGACATGATCACTGTCGTTGTCGATGGATTTGAAGTGAGCGTTCCTAAGGGAACATTAGTAATTCGTGCGGCAGAACAACTTGGTATTCAGATTCCACGTTTTTGTGACCACCCACTTCTAGAGCCAGTTGGTGCATGTCGCCAATGTTTAGTTGATATTGAAATTAATGGCCGTGCTTTTCCAAAGCCACAGGCTTCTTGCACGATCCCAGTTGAGCCAGGCATGATTGTTAAAACTCAGTTGACTTCACCTGTGGCTGAAAAGGCACAGCGTGGTGTGATGGAACTTCTCCTTATTAACCACCCCCTTGATTGCCCAGTGTGCGATAAGGGTGGGGAGTGCCCATTGCAAAATCAAGCAATGAGCAATGGACAGGGCGAAACCCGCTTTGAAGGCGTGAAGCGCACCTTCCAAAAGCCAATCAATATCTCTTCTCAGGTGTTACTTGATCGCGAACGCTGTGTTCTCTGTGCTCGTTGCACACGTTTTTCTGAGCAGATTGCATCTGACCCATTCATTACTTTGAATGAGCGCGGCGCATTACAACAAGTAGGTATCTATGAAAACAAACCTTTTGAATCTTATTTCTCAGGTAACACAGTTCAGATCTGTCCAGTTGGAGCACTTACTGGAGCTGCATATCGATTCCGTGCTCGTCCCTTTGATTTAGTTTCAACACCTTCTGCTTGCGAGCACTGTGCATCTGGTTGCGATATGCGTACTGATGTTCGCCGAGGAAAGACTTTGCGTCGCCTTGCTGGTGATGATTCAACTGTTAATGAAGAGTGGAATTGCGATAAGGGACGTTGGGCATTTAAATATGTCACTTCCGTTGATCGCCTAACAACACCCATGGTTAGAAATAGCGCAGGAGAATTAGTTGCAGCTTCTTGGCCAGAAGCGTTAGCTGCAGCAGCCAAGGGATTGAAAGCTGCAAAGGCTGCAGTTCTAGTCGGCGGCCGCGCAACCTATGAAGATGCATACGGCTACAGCAAGTTTGCACGTGTTGCACTTGAGACAAATGATATTGATTTCCGCTCACGTCTTGCATCTAATGAAGAGCGCGAATTCCTTGCAGCACGTGTAGTTGGTTCGACTACAACTTATTTGGATATTGACCGCGCAGATCACGTTCTACTTGTTGGCTTTGAGCCAGAAGAAGAATCTCCCATTGTTTTCTTGCGTATTAATAAACAAGTACGAAAGCGAGCACTTAAGGTCACTGCAATTGCAACCAAGCTTTCAATCGGAGTTGAAAAACTCAAAGGTGAGTTTGTAAAGGTTGCTCCAGGGGCAGAAGCTGCTGCTATTGCTACACAATCACTGAGCGCAAAGTCAGTAATTTTGGTGGGCGAGCGAGGCGCTGAAAGTGCCGGAGTATTAAGCGCAGTTGCAGCTCTAGCTGATTCAACGGGCGCAAAGATTGCATGGATTCCACGTCGCGCCGGAGAGCGCGGCGCACTTGAAGCGGGTGCTATCGGTAACTTATTGCCTGGCGGTCGTCCAGTAACGGATGCATCAGCGCGAGTAGATATTGCAGCAGTGTGGGGAACTGACTCATTGCCAAGTGCAGAAGGCAAGAGCGTCCAAGAGATTTATGCAGCAGTTTACGCTGGTGAAATCGGAGCATTAGTTGTTGGCGGCGTTGATCCACTTGATGGTGAAAACAGCCAAGCGGCACTTGCTGCACTTGAAAAGGCTTTTGTTGTTTCTCTAGAAATTGCTAGTAGCGCAGTCACACAACGTGCAGATGTTGTATTGCCTGTCGCAGCAATTACTGAAAAGAGTGGTTCATTTTTAAACTGGGAAGGCCGCCCACGTTCATTTGATGCAGCGGTACAAGATTCACTTAACCGCAGTGATCTACGTATTCTTTCAATGATTGCTGAAGAGATGGGCGCATCAATAAATCTTGGAACTGTTACAGCAGCGATTAAAGAAATTGCATCCCTTGGCAAGTGGGAGGGTGCTCGCATATCAATGAGTAAAGTTTCTGTACCTGCGCAGCCAACAGTTGCTGGAGATCGGTTCATCCTCACATCATGGCGTCGTTTGCTAGATCTTGGAACCTTGCAACAAGGTGAAGAAAATCTTGCAGGAACAGCTAGAAAGACTGTTGCAGTTATTTCTCCAAAGCGCGCTAGTGCACTTGGTGTGGTCGATGGAGACAAGTTAAAGATTTCAACTTCTTTTGGCTCAGTAACTTTGAACGCACTTGTTGAAGATATTCATGACGATGCGCTCTGGGCACCACGAAATTCACGGGGCTCTCAATTACTAGTAAATCTAGGCGTTGCACATGGCGCAGTAGTGAGCGTGGTGAAGGTATGACAACAGCAGAGCTCATTGCCGCAGATTCAGGGACAACCATTCTTATAAAGGCACTTCTAGTATTTGTCTTCTGTGTTGTTCTAACACTCATGTCGGTGTGGGGAGAGCGTCGCCTTGTTGGTCGTATGCAGGAGCGTCCAGGACCTAACCGTGTTGGTCCATTTGGTTTGATTCAAGCTTTGGCAGATGGTGTGAAGTTAGCGCTCAAAGAAGATTTGATTCCAGCGGCTGCTGACAAAATTGTTTTCGTTCTTGCGCCAATCATCAGCGCAACAACATGCTTTATGTCTTTTGCCGTTATTCCAATTACTGGGCAAGTCTCACTCTTTGGCAAGACTACTGCGATGCAGTTAACTGATCTTCCTGTTGGTGTTCTCTATGTATTAGCAATTGCATCAGTGGGTGTGTATGGGATTGTGTTGGCTGGTTGGTCATCTGGTTCTACATATCCACTACTTGGCGGATTGCGCTCAAGTGCTCAAGTAATTTCTTATGAAGTTGCAATGGGACTTTCTCTGGTTGCCGTCTTTATTTATGCAGGCTCAATGTCAACTTCTGACATCGTGGCCGCTCAATCAACATGGTGGTATGGCGTTGTGCTGTTCCCATCATTTGCAATCTTTGCAATCTCAATGGTGGGTGAAACTAACCGCGCACCTTTCGATTTAGCTGAAGCAGAAGGTGAACTAGTTGGTGGTTTCCACACTGAGTATTCATCACTTAAGTTCGCACTCTTCTTCTTGGCTGAATATGTAAACATCATCGCAGTTTCAGCTCTTGCTACAACTCTCTTCCTTGGTGGTTATCACGCGCCTCCAGGACTTGGATTTACTGAAGCCTGGCTAGGCGGATGGTTCACCGGCATCTGGTTCTTCTCAAAGGTGCTTGTTTTCTTCTTCGTATTTGTTTGGCTACGCGGCACACTCCCACGCCTTCGTTATGACCAATTCATGCAGTTTGGTTGGAAGATCTTGATTCCAGTATCAATCCTCTGGATTTTGGTCGTTGCAACCCTTCGCACACTCTCACTTGAGGGCGCTCCGCGCATTGTTGTCGTTGGTTTTGCAAGTTTTGTAGTCCTGCTCGTAATGGCTGCAAATATCGGTTTTGATAATGCAAAGAAGAAAAAGCTGGCCTCACTTGAAGTTGAAACCAGCGAGCCTTCTTTTGCAGTCCCAAGCATTCCAATGAATGTTTCAAACATCAATGTGTCACAAAGTAGCAAGGGAGGCGATCATGTCTGAGCAACTCGAACCGCTAAAGAAGAGTGAGATTTCTGTTAACGATATCGCCTACACGCAGATGGAAACCGGCGAATCAGTGGGACTACTTGGACACCTGAAGGGTTTCTGGGTTCCATTTTCTAAGATTTTTAAGAAGACTCTTACTGTTGAATATCCAGAAGTAAAAGCTCCAACTGCAGAGCGATTCCATGGTCGCCACCAACTTAACCGTCACCCAGATGGTTTAGAAAAATGTATTGGCTGTGAACTCTGTGCTTGGGCATGTCCAGCAGATGCGATTTATGTTGAAGGCGCCGATAACACTCCAGAGAATCAAATGTCTCCAGGTGAGCGCTATGGCAAGGTCTATCAAATTAACTATCTGCGCTGTGTTTTCTGCGGACTATGTATTGAAGCCTGCCCAACACGTGCGCTGACTATGACAAATGAATATGAATTAGCTGATGATTCACGTGAAAAGTTAATCTTTGAAAAGGAAGATTTATTGGGACCACTTCGCCAAGGAATGTTGATGCCTCCGCACCCAATGTATCCAGATATGGATGAGAGTAATTATTACAAGGGCGATGTGAAGCAATCACACCCATCCCAGGATGTGAAGTAGATGGTTGATTTAGCTATCTCAGTGGGTCAAACACAGACCCCAGAAGCAGTTTTGTTCTGGGTGCTTGCCCCATTGACGGTTGCTGCAGCCTTGGCAATGTTGCTTGTTAAAAAGGCTGTTCACTCAGCGATTTTGATGGCATCAGTGATGATCAACTTGGCAATTTTCTATATTGCACAAGATGCGCTCTTCCTTGGAATTGTTCAGATCGTTGTTTACACAGGCGCAGTAATGATGCTCTTCCTCTTTATTCTTATGCTTGTCGGAGTTGATTCATCTGATTCACTCACTGAGACAATCCCAGGACTTCGACCAATTGCAATAACTGCAGCGGTTGGCTTCGGTGGATTATTGGTTTCATTGATTGGTCGTGCAACTCTTGGTCGAAACGCAATTGGATTAGAGGCAGCCAATTCACTCGGAAATGTTCAAGGCATTGCGCAACTTCTATTTTCAAGATATGTCTGGCCATTTGAGGTTGTTTCAGCACTTCTTATAACTGCTGCTTTAGGTGCAATGGTTCTTGCGCATCACCAAAGTATTCAAGTGCGACCAACACAGCGCCAACTTTCAACCCAACGCTTTCGTGGTGAATCACTTGCTAATGCCGCTGGTCTTCCAGCACCGGGAGTATTTGCTCGACACAATGCTGTAGATGTCCCAGCGCTTTTGCCAGATGGCACTCCAGCTGCCAACTCAATTAACGCCACTTTGCAAGCACGTGGAGACATGCTCACCTCGGGAACATTTGAACTTGGCAGGGTCGACACCAGTAAGGGAGAGGAGAAGTAAATGGATGCAGCTAACTATCTATATCTATCCGCACTTCTTTTCACTATCGGTGCTGTGGGAGTAGTTGTTCGACGCAATGCAATCGTTGTTTTCATGTGTGTGGAATTAATGCTTAACGCTGCGAACCTAGCTTTTGTGACTTTTTCTAGAATTAATGGTGATCTCAACGGACAAGTGGTGGCCTTCTTTACGATGGTAGTAGCTGCATGTGAGGTTGTAGTTGGTCTAGCAATTATCGTGACAATTTACCGCTCACGTCGTTCAGCATCAGTTGATGATGCTAGTTTGTTGAAGCGATAGCCATGACGACTTCAAATAGCCTCGTTTATTTAATTGCACTGCCATTACTTGGCGCAACCATTCTTTTGCTAGCTGGTCGCCGCGCTGATAAGTGGGGCCACATTCTTGGGACTCTTATGTCAGCGTCATCTTTTGCTGTTGGTCTCTACCAACTCTCATTGATGTTGGGACGATCTACAGAAGAGCGTCCAGTGGGTCAAAAGCTATTTGAGTGGATCTCGGTTGGAAGTTTTAAGGTTGATGCGGGATTACTCCTCGATCAACTTTCAATCTGCTTCGTGCTTCTTATTACAGGCGTTGGAACTTTGATTCATATTTACTCAATTTCTTATATGTCACACGATAAAGATCGCAGGCGATTTTTTGCATACCTCAACCTCTTTATTGCAGCGATGTTGTTGCTGGTGCTCGGAGATAGTTACCTCAACCTCTATGTTGGTTGGGAAGGCGTGGGTCTTGCTTCTTATCTATTGATTGGTTTCTGGAATCAAAAGCCTGCTTATGCAACTGCATCAAAGAAGGCATTTGTTATGAACCGTGTTGGTGACATGGGACTCTCCTTGGCAATCATGATCGCCTTTGCAACAGTTGGCACTGTCTCATTTGCAGGAATCAAGGAGCAGGCCGACCAAACATCAACGGCGGCTCTGACTGCCATGGGAATTATGCTGCTGGTTGCAGCAGCTGGTAAATCAGCTCAATTCCCATTACAGGCATGGCTGGGTGATGCAATGGCTGGTCCAACACCTGTTTCAGCTCTTATTCACGCAGCGACAATGGTTACAGCAGGCGTTTATCTGATTACTCGCTCTAACTTCATTTTCGATGCTGCGCCAACTGCCCAACTATTAGTTGTCATTGTTGGCGCGATTACATTGTTATTTGGTGCACTCATCGGTACTGCAAAAGATGACATCAAGAAAGCACTTGCTGCTTCAACTATGTCTCAGATCGGTTACATGATTTTGTGTGCCGGACTTGGTCCAGTTGGTTATGCCTTCGCAATCATGCACTTATTAACCCACGGCTTCTTTAAAGCAGGAATGTTCCTGGGTGCAGGCTCAGTCATGCACGGAATGAATGATGAAGTGAATATGCGCAAGTACGGCGCACTTCGAAAATTCATGCCAATTACTTTCATAACATTTGGTTTGGGCTACTTAGCTATTTTGGGTGTTCCGCCTTTTGCTGGTTTCTATTCAAAAGACATGATTATTGAAACTGCATTTAACGCCGGTGGCATTAAGGGAATTATTTTAGGATTAGTTACATTATTAGGTGCAGGAATTACTGCCTTCTATATGACTCGCGTAATGATTCTTACCTTTACAGGTAAAGCTCGATGGGATGAAGAAGCTCATCCACATGAATCCCCACTATTGATGTGGATACCAATGGCTATTCTTGCAATTGGTTCAGTTTCATCTGGTTACTTACTCAGCCGCGGGGATGCGCTAGTTAATTGGTTAGCACCTCTATTTGAACATGAAGAACATCATGAAGAACTGCTTGCACCAATCGTTGTTTCAGCAATGGCACTTGTCATGGTTGCTATCGGTGTTGCAATCGCCTTCTATAAATATTCACGTCAAGAAGTTGCAGCAGTAGCTCCAGAGAGTGTTTCAGTTTTGACCAAAATAGCCCGTCAAGATCTTATGCAAGATCGCTTTAACGAAGCCGTCATTATGCGTCCCGGCCAGCAGTTAACGAAGGTTTTGGTGAAGACCGATAAAGCGGTTATTGATGGTGCTGTGCGCGGAGTTGGTCGATTAGCGATGAACTCAGGATCAGCTCTACGCGGAGTGCAAAGCGGTTTTGTTCGTAGTTATGCAGCGCTGATCTTTGTTGGGGCAACCCTTTTGATCGGTGCGATTTGGGTGGTGGTTCAATAATGAATTCATTAACGTTATTGATGTTGTTACCAATCATTGGCTCAATTGCCGTTGCGGCTACACCAAAAGCTAAAGAAGTTTTGAGTAAGCAGGTTGCACTTGCAACCACTGTGATTGTTGCAGGGGCAACTATTGCTATGGCTATGAACTTCCAGCGCGATAATGTTGATCTTCAGTTTGTTGAAAAGTATTCATGGATTCCAACTTTTGGCATTAACTTCGCTGTTGGCATTGATGGTCTGGCCCTTGTGTTGATTTTGATGTCAACAATCTTGGCACCAATCGTTGTGTTGTCGGGCTGGAATGAAGCACATGGTGGCCGCTGGTCAGTTAAAACTTTCTATATCCTCATCCTTGTTCTTGAAACAATGATGATTGGTGTCTTTGCAGCAACCGATGTTTTCTTGTTCTATGTCATCTTTGAAGCGATGTTGATTCCGGTCTACTTCCTCATCGGCGGCTATGGAACTGGTGAACGTTCGGCTGCTGCAGTTAAGTTTTTGATTTATAGCCTCTTCGGTGGATTACTGATGTTGGCATCCATCATTGCCCTCTATGTCATGTCCGGTGCTCAAGGTGGTCACACCTTTGATCTGCAAGCACTTTCACAGTTAGAGATGAGCTCTACTACTCAGAACTTCTTATTCCTAGGCTTCTTTATTGCCTTTGCAATCAAAGCACCTTTATGGCCACTTCACACCTGGCTGCCAGATGCTGCTGCCTCTGCAACCCCTGGAACCTCAGTGCTGTTATTAGGTGTTCTAGATAAAGTCGGAACATTCGGAATGATTCGCTATTGCCTAACTTTGTTCCCAGAGGCAAGCAAGACATTCACACCTTTGATTATGGTGCTTGCAGTGATTTCAATTGTTTATGGCGCAATCCTTGCAATTGGTCAGCGTGATCTCAAGCGTTTAATCGCCTTTACCTCTATCTCTCACTTTGGTTTCATCACAATGGGAATCTTTGCAATGACCTCACAGGGTCACAGCGGAGCAACGTTGTATATGTTTAACCACGGTTTTTCAACTGCAGCGCTGTTTATCGTGGGCGGCTGGATGATTGCACGCCGTGGTTCTTCAACGATTGCAGACTTTGGCGGACTACA
>CALBFE010000010.1 GCA_937888825.1 uncultured Actinomycetes bacterium
GAGTCACTGGGTGACGTCCACCAGAAGTCTTACCTTCACCACCACCGTGTGGGTGATCTACTGGGTTCATAACAACACCGCGAACTGATGGGCGCTTGCCCTTCCAGCGCATACGGCCTGCTTTTCCGTAGTTAATGTTTCCTTGTTCTGCGTTTCCAACTTCACCAACAGTTGCGCGGCAACGAACATCAACGTTACGAATTTCACCAGATGGCATACGAAGTTGGGCAGTTGCACCTTCTTTAGCAACAAGCTGAACTGATGCACCAGCTGAACGAGCAATCTTTGCTCCTCCACCTGGACGAAGTTCAATTGCGTGAACTGTTGTACCTACTGGAATATTGCGAAGTGGCAGGTTGTTGCCTGGCTTGATATCTGCCTTTGGACCGTTTTCAACTGTTGCACCCTGCTCTAATTTATTAGGAGCGATGATGTAACGCTTTTCTCCATCTGCGTAATGCAGTAGAGCGATACGTGCTGTGCGGTTTGGGTCGTACTCAATGTGAGCGACCTTTGCTGGCACACCATCTTTATCGTTACGGACAAAGTCGATGAGACGATACGCACGCTTGTGACCGCCACCTTGGTGACGAACAGTGATGCGACCTGCATTGTTACGACCACCCTTTGAGTGGATTGGACGTACCAAAGATTTTTCTGGTGTAGAGCGCGTGATTTCAGCGAAATCTGGAACGCTTGCGCCGCGTTGACCCGGGGTCGTTGGCTTTAATTTACGAAGTGCCATGATGATCCTTTTCTCTTAGAAGTCCGCTTTCCCTTAGGAAACCGGTCCCCCGAAGATGTCGATACGGTCGCCAGCTGCTACCTGCACAATTGCGCGCTTTGTGTCTTTACGCTTTCCATCACCGAAACGGGTCTTCTTGTTCTTACCCTGACGGTTCATGGTGTTAACGCTTAGCACCTTTACACCAAATACTTTTTCAACAGCGATCTTGATCTCTGTCTTATTAGCATCTGGTGAAACAATAAATGTGTACTTGTTTTCATCAAGCAGGCCGTAGCTCTTTTCAGAGACAACAGGTGCTACTAGTACATCGCGGTAATCTTTCATGCGTTGACCTCGCTCTCACGTGCCACAGCTTTTGCCACCTTACGTGGGCCAGCTAGGAAATCCTTGATCGCGTTTTCAGAGAAGACGATGTCATCACTTTTTAGGATGTCATAGGCGTTCAACTGATCTGGAACAAGAAGATGTAGGTCATCAGCGTTACGAAGTGAGCGCCATGCAAGATCTTCAGTACGAGAGACAACTACAAGAAGATTCTTGCGCTCTGAGAACTGGCGAACTGCTGCAATAGCTGCCTTTGTTGAAGGAGCTGATGAGATTGAATCCAGCACGTGAATACGATCATTGCGTTGGCGATCAGAGAGAACTCCGCGCAAAGCTGCAGCAATCATCTTCTTAGGTGTGCGTTGGAAATACTTACGTGGGCGAACAGCATGTGCTGCTCCACCACCGCGTTGCAACGGTGCACGAATTGAACCCTGACGCGCGCGTCCGGTTCCCTTCTGCTTGAAAGGCTTCTTACCTGAACCAGATGTTTCACCACGGTTCTTAGCCTTTTGAGTACCTTGACGTGCAGCAGCTAACTGCGCTGTTACGACTTGGTGAATCAAAGGAACGTTTGTCTGTGCATCGAAGATCTCAGCAGGTAGATCTACAGATCCAACCTTCTTGCCTTCGGTGTTTTTTACTTCAAGAGTAAGCGCCATGATTATGCACCAGCCTTTGCAGTTTCAAAGATCGCATGCTTTGCAGCAGAGCGAATGAAAACTAGTTGTCCGTCAGGACCAGGAACTGATCCCTTAATAAGAAGTAGGTTGCGGTCTGCATCAACAGAGTGCACAACAAGGTTTTGAGTTGTAACGCGAACGCCACCCATCACTCCTGCCATGCGCATTCCTTTGAAAACGCGACCTGGTGTTGAACATGCACCGATTGAACCTGGCATACGGTGCTTACGATCAACACCGTGAGATGAACCAAGACCACCGAAACCGTGGCGCTTCATAACACCAGCAGTTCCCTTACCTGTGCTTGTTCCAGTTGCATCAACTAATTCACCAGCTGCAAATACTGTGGCACCTAACTCTTGTCCAACTGAATAAGAAGTTGTATCAAGGGTGCGAAGTTCTGCAACAGAGCGACGTGGTGTCACGCCAGCTTTAGCGAAGTGGCCAGCAAGTGGCTTTGTAATCTTCTTTGGGTCGATTGCGCCGAAAGCGATTTGAACAGCTGAGTAACCATCTTTCTCAGGTGTACGAATCTGTGTAACTACGCATGGACCAGCTTCAACAACGGTTACAGGAACCATCTTGTTGTTAGCATCAAAAACCTGTGTCATTCCAAGTTTCTTACCGAGGACGCCCTTGATGGACGAGCCAGCGCCTTGAGTTGTATATGTCATTTACTGTCGTCCTTTCCTTAGAGCTTAATCTCGATGTCGACGCCTGCAGGCAGATCAAGACGCATCAATGAATCAACAGTCTTAGGTGTTGGATCGATGATGTCGATTAAGCGCTTGTGTGTGCGCATCTCGAAATGTTCGCGGCTGTCCTTATATTTGTGAGGAGAGCGAATAACACAGTACGTGTTCTTCTCTGTTGGTAGCGGCACTGGACCCGCGACCGTTGCACCAGTGCGCTCAACTGTTTCAACGATTTTCTTCGCTGAAGAGTCAATCACCTCATGGTCGTAGGCCTTGAGTCGAATGCGGATCTTTTGTCCCGCCATGTCGTTCTCCTTCGTATTAATACTTCGTTTACATGTAGTTATCAAGCTTTTGTTTTTCACCCGGCGGCTTTTACACCGCCGGGCTCAAACATCTAAATCTTTGGTGCTCTTTTACTTCTTAATCTTTGTAACGCGACCAGCACCTACTGTGCGGCCACCTTCACGGATTGCGAAGCGAAGTCCTTCTTCCATAGCGATTGGCTGAATCAGCGTTACTGCCATTTCAGTGTTATCGCCAGGCATAACCATTTCGGTTCCTGCTGGAAGAGTTACAACACCAGTCACGTCAGTTGTACGGAAGTAGAACTGTGGACGGTAGTTATTGAAGAATGGTGTGTGACGTCCGCCTTCATCCTTTGAAAGGATGTATGCAGATGCATCAAACTCAGTGTGAGGTGTGATTGAACCTGGCTTGCAAACAACCTGACCACGCTCAACATCTTCACGCTTTAGACCACGAAGTAGAAGTCCAACGTTCTCGCCTGCTTGACCTTCGTCTAGCAACTTACGGAACATTTCAACGCCTGTAACTGTGGTCTTCTGTGCGAGTTCGCGGATACCAACGATTTCAACTTCTTCGTTGACCTTTACGACGCCGCGCTCAATACGACCAGTGATAACTGTTCCACGACCTGTGATTGTGAAAACGTCT
Source organism: uncultured Actinomycetes bacterium (assembly GCA_937888825.1). Classification (GTDB taxonomy): domain Bacteria; phylum Actinomycetota; class Actinomycetes; order Nanopelagicales; family Nanopelagicaceae; genus Planktophila. The sequence continues at coordinate 3,408 of CALBFE010000010.1, forward strand.
TCAACTGGCATAAGGAATGGCTTGTCGATTTCGCGAGCTGGCTGAGGAATAAATGTATCTACTGCATCCATCAGTTCAACGATCTTCGCCGCCCATACAGCATCTCCTTCGAGAGCCTTTAACGCTGAGATGCGAATGATTGGAGTGTCATCTCCTGGGAACTCGTACTTAGATAGAAGTTCACGAACTTCCATTTCAACGAGTTCAAGAATTTCTTCGTCATCAACCATGTCTGACTTATTAAGTGCAACAACGATTGATGGAACGCCTACCTGACGAGCAAGGAGAACGTGCTCCTTTGTCTGTGGCATTGGACCATCAGTAGCTGCTACGACGAGGATTGCTCCATCCATCTGTGCAGCTCCAGTGATCATGTTCTTGATGTAGTCAGCGTGGCCTGGGCAGTCAACGTGTGCGTAGTGACGCTTCTCTGTCTGGTACTCAATGTGAGCGATAGAGATTGTAATTCCGCGTTGACGCTCTTCTGGTGCCTTATCGATATCAGAGAAAGCTGTTGGTGCATTAAGGGTTGGGAACTTGTCATGAAGCACCTTGGAAATTGCCGCAGTAAGAGTTGTCTTACCGTGGTCAATGTGACCGATGGTGCCGATGTTTACGTGCGGCTTTGTGCGCTCAAACTTGGCTTTTGCCATTTCGTTTCCTCTTTCGTTTACTAGTGCTTAGTTATTAGGGGTTGTGCTTTTTATTAGGGTTATTCGCCTCGAACTTTTGCAATGATTTCTTTCGCTACGTTGCCAGGTACTTCGGCATACGAATCGAATTCCATTGAATAGCTCGCGCGACCTTGAGTTCTAGAGCGAAGATCTCCGACATAGCCGAACATCTCTGACAATGGAACTAGCGCCCTAACAACGCGGGCACCTGACCGCTCATCCATGGCCTGGATTTGACCACGACGACTGTTGAGATCGCCGATGACATCACCCATGAAGTCTTCAGGGGTAACAACTTCGACTCTCATCACTGGTTCTAGAATCGCAGGATCAGCAAGTTTTGCTGCTTCCTTAAACGCTGCTAGACCAGCAATCTTGAAAGCGAGCTCCGATGAGTCAACATCGTGATACGCGCCATCAAGAAGAGTTACTCGTACATCTGTAATTGGGTAGCCAGCTAGTGGACCAGCAGCCATACCTTCCTTACACCCTGCATCAACTGAAGGGATGTACTCGCGTGGAACGCGGCCTCCAGTGACTTTATTTACGAATTCATATCCGCCTTCAACTTCACCAGTTGGAAGTGGCTCAACAGCAATTTGAATCTTTGCAAACTGTCCAGAACCACCAGTCTGCTTCTTGTGTGTGTAATCGTGACGAGCAACGGCTTTGCGCAATGTTTCGCGGTATGCCACTTGTGGCTTACCAACATTTGCTTCAACCTTGAACTCACGGCGCATACGGTCAACAAGGATTTCAAGGTGAAGTTCACCCATACCCGCGATGATTGTCTGGCCTGTTTCTTCGTCAGTATTAACGTGGAAAGTTGGATCTTCTTCAGAAAGACGCTGAATAGCAACGCCAAGTTTTTCTTGGTCACCCTTTGTCTTTGGCTCAATAGCAACAGAGATAACTGGAGCTGGGAAATCCATTGATTCAAGCACTACTGGCTTAGCTGGATCACAGAGAGTTTCACCTGTTGTTGTGTCCTTAAGACCCATAACAGCAACGATCATTCCGGCGCCAACATTGTCACGCTCTTCGCGCTTGTTGGCGTGCATCTGGTAGATCTTTCCGATGCGCTCTTTGCGATCCTTATTTGAGTTAAGGATTGTTGAGCCAGTTTGTAGAACACCTGAATAAATGCGGATGAATGTGAGCTTTCCTAGGTGTGGGTCAGTCATGATCTTGAAAGCAAGAGCGGCAAATGGCTCCTTGTTCTCAGGGTGACGGATAACCTCAACTTCAGCATTGTTCATATCTGTACCGACGATTGATTCAACATCTAGTGGGCTTGGCAGGTAGCGAACTACTGCATCAAGCATTGGCTGAACACCCTTGTTCTTGAAAGCTGAGCCAGTAAGAACTGGTGTGAGCTTTGCTGCAAGAGTTGCACGGCGGATACCAGCAATAATTTCATCATCTGTTAGTTCAATACCTTCTAGGTACTTTTCCATGCAGAGATCGTCATGCTCAGAAAGAGTTTCGATCATGTCGTGACGAGCTTGCTTGCACTTATCAACCATGTCCGCTGGAATCTCTTCGATTGTGTAATCTTCGCCCTTTTGTGTTTCTCCGCGCCATGTCAGCGCCTTCATTGAAATGAGGTCAACTACTCCAAGGAAATCTGACTCGTTGCCGATTGGAAGTTGTAGAACAAGAGCTACTGCATTCAGGCGATCCTTGATCATGCCTACGCACTTATCAAATGAAGCACCTGTGCGGTCTAGCTTGTTAATAAAACAAATGCGAGGAACTGAATAACGATCTGCTTGACGCCATACTGTCTCTGATTGTGGCTCAACACCTGCAACGCCATCGAATACTGCAACTGCACCATCTAGAACACGGAGTGAACGCTCTACTTCAACTGTGAAGTCCACGTGACCTGGTGTGTCAATAATGTTGATCAGATGCTTATCCCACATACACGTAGTAGCAGCAGAAGTAATAGTGATGCCGCGCTCTTGCTCCTGCTCCATCCAGTCCATCGTTGCTGCACCTTCGTGCACTTCACCGATCTTGTAGTTAATTCCTGTGTAGAAAAGGATGCGCTCAGTAGTAGTGGTTTTGCCCGCGTCGATGTGAGCCATGATTCCGATATTGCGAACCGTAGCTAGATCGATGTTCTCTACTGCTGACACTTATTCCTCTTCTCGTAGTTTAAATAATTATTCGGTTAGTGAGTGATTACCAGCGGTAATGAGCAAAAGCTTTGTTAGCTTCAGCCATCTTGTGAGTGTCTTCGCGACGCTTTACAGCAGCACCAAGGCCATTGCTTGCATCGATTAATTCATTAGTTAGACGCTCTGCCATTGACTTTTCACGACGTGATCGTGAGTAATCGATTAACCAGCGAAGTGCCAAAGTTGTTGAACGGCCTGCTTTAACTTCAATAGGCACTTGGTATGTAGCTCCACCAACGCGGCGTGAACGAACTTCAACTGCTGGCTTGATGTTATCTAGTGCGCGCTTCAAAGTAATAAGCGGATCTACTTCAGTCTTCTTGCGGCAACCTTCTAGAGCATCATAAACAATTGATTCAGCTGTTGAACGCTTGCCGTTAAGTAGTACACGGTTAATGAGCGCAGTAACAACTGGTGAGTTGTAAACAGGATCTGAAACAACTGGAGACTTAACTACCGGACCTTTACGTGGCATTAGCTAGCCTTCTTCTCTCTCTTAGTACCGTAACGAGAACGTGATTGCTTACGGTTCTTAACACCTTGTGTATCTAGGGACCCGCGAATGATCTTGTAACGAACACCTGGTAGATCTTTTACACGACCACCGCGAACAAGAACAATGGAGTGCTCTTGTAAGTTATGACCTTCACCAGGAATGTATGCAGTGACTTCCATGCCACTAGTAAGGCGAACACGTGCAACTTTGCGAAGTGCAGAGTTTGGTTTCTTAGGGGTTGTTGTATAAACGCGTGTACAAACACCGCGTCGTTGTGGTGAACCCTTAAGTGCAGGTGTGCTTGTCTTCGTGATCTTTTCTGCTCGACCACGACGAACTAGCTGTTGAATTGTTGGCACTTCATCTCCATTCGTAACTTCGTTACTGATCTTTATTCACGCTCAATTGCCGACCCACGCGGTCGGGTGTGTTGCACCCGCTTCGCATAGATGGTGTAAAAAGTTTTTCAACTTATTTACAGCACAAGCAATAAAGCTCTAAAAAAGAGCAGACGCGAAGGGTAACCCAGCGGGCTCATGCGAGGCAAATCGCCCTTTTACTCCTTTAATCCCCTAGATTTTGGGCAAAGGCCTGGCTTTTGACATCCGGGCGTGTCGAGGCTCTATCCCCCATAATTGCGCCCATGAGCACATCTAATCTACTTCTCCTGGGAATTGTCCTATTTGTCCTCATTGATTTCAGTGCCGGAATGGTAATCAACTACCTCAATGAGCGCTCAAAGAACCAGCCGCTGAGCGCCGAAGGGGCCGAGATCTTCAACCCTGAGGAATACGCCAAATCCATGGCCTATGGCACGGCCAAATACCGCTTTGAAATGCTCACCACCCTGATCAGCACCGTGACCATCCTGGCCGCCATCATTTTGGGCGCCTTTTCTTGGCTCGATGCCCAGCTGCGCGATCGTTTGAACAACAACCTGCTTATTACGGTGGTTTTTATAGCGATTTTGATCCTTATTTCAACTATCGCAAATCTTCCTGCCGGCTATTACTCCACTTTTGTGATTGAAGAAAAATTTGGTTTCAATAAATCAACCAAGAAGCTGTTTTTCCAAGATGCAATAAAGCAACTGCTTATTTCCTTAGCACTGGGATTAGTCCTTCTCTATGCAGTTGCCTGGATCTATCAGGAACTTCAAAACCAGTTCTGGATTATCGCGTGGGCACTCTTTGCCGTGTTCTCGCTCTTTATGTTTATCTTTGGCACGCGCATCTTTTTACCGATGTTTAATAAGTTAAAGCCGTTGCCTGAAGGTGAACTGCGTACCGCTGTTGAAAATTACTGCCAGAAGCAAGGCTTCCCTCTTTCTAAGCTCTATGAGATGGATGCATCAAAGCGTTCTACTAAATTGAATGCATTCTTTTCTGGAATGGGCAAAGTAAAAATCATTGGCCTCTATGACACTTTGATTGAAAAACTTTCAACTGAGGAAACAGTTGCAGTGCTTGCTCATGAAGTTGGTCACTACAAGCGCAAGCATGTTTACACCATGTTTGCTTTTAGTAATCTGCAAACCCTCATCATCTTCTCTCTCATGGGTTGGTTGCTCGGTAATCCAAATCTTTCTAAGGCCCTTGGCTCAGATACTCCAAGTTTTCATCTATCTATGCTGGCCTTCTTCTTACTCTTTAGCCCTGTTTCAACGCTGCTGGGCTTGATTAATAACTCATTCTCACGCCGCAATGAATATCAAGCAGACCAGTATTCAATCGACACATATCCAGGTGCTCGTGAGCATATGTATAACGCGCTTAAGAAGCTCTCCCGTGAATCACTCTCTAACTTAAACCCACATCCGGTTTATGTTGCAGTGCATTATTCACACCCACCAATTCTTGATCGATTGGCTAACCTGCACAAATAACTACTTAATATGTGGCGGAACGGCTATTCCTGCTGCATTTTTGGCAGTGATTGCAGCCTCATGAGTAGTTCTCAGCGGAATGATTCCTGCCCACAGGCCAAGATCTAAATCCTCTTCATCGTCCGATGGATCACCAGAGCGCGCCTTAGCTGAAATCTTCTCCAAGCTCAGTTCAACAATCATTGTTGCCGCTGATTCTTTCTTTGTTAGCGCACGGCCGTATTCCCATAAACCTGGAACTAGCTTGGTTGTGATGGCCTCAAGGGCCACATCTTTTTCTTCCTCATTCAATACGCGTGCTTTGCCAAAGATCATCACTGATTCATAGTTCATAGATGAGTTAAAAGCAGAGCGGGCAACAACAATTGCATTGAGTTGAGTGACTGTCACACAAAGATCTATCTCCTTAGCAATTGCCATCATGATGCGAGAGCCCGTGGAACCATGAATCAGAATCCGGTTTTCATCTCTGGCAAAACCCATAGGAACAACAAAAGGCGCGTTGATATCTGGGTCGATGAAACCAACGTGTGCAACGTATTGGGAATCAAGAAGTGCGTTGACATTCAAGCGATCATGAACTTCTCGATCTGAATGTCGCTGCACATGGAATTTTTCATCCTTAGTCATTGTGTGAGTGTAATAAAAAAGGCTCCCCGAAGGGAGCCCTTTCTATTACTAATCTTTTAACGAGGGATTTCAACCTCATCAAGACGAACTGCTTCACCTGAACCCTGTTGGTCAAATGGTGTGAAGTCATATTCATCATAAGCTGCATAAACAGCGGCCTTAGCTTCTTCCGTTGGCTCAACACGAATGTTGCGATAACGAGCAAGACCAGTACCGGCAGGAATTAACTTACCGATGATGACGTTCTCCTTTAGGCCGAGCAGTGGATCACTCTTCTCTGAAAGTGCCGCGTCCGTTAGAACACGAGTTGTTTCCTGGAATGAAGCAGCTGATAACCATGACTCAGTTGCAAGTGATGCCTTAGTGATACCCATAAGTTCTGGGCGACCTGAGGCTGCCTTTCCACCAGTAGTAACTACGCGACGGTTTTCAGTCTCAAAGCGACCGCGCTCAACGAGCTCACCTGGAAGTAGATCGGCATCTCCTGCTTCAAGCACTGTGATGCGCTTGAGCATTTGGCGAACGATTACTTCGATGTGCTTATCGTGAATGCCTACGCCCTGTGAGCGATAAACAGATTGAATTTCATTTACCAAGTGAACTTGAGTTGCACGTGGTCCAAGAATACGAAGTACCTGCTTTGGATCAATTGCGCCAACGACCATCTTCTGGCCAACTTCAACGCGTGAAC
>CALBFE010000011.1 GCA_937888825.1 uncultured Actinomycetes bacterium
AGGCGTTTAATGTCGCAGTATTTGGGAGCGTTGCTAGAAGGAGTGAAACCCCAGAGAGCGATATTGATTTTCTAGTTGATTTTGAAATCGGTGCCTCACTATTTGACCAGGCCGCACTTCGCGTAGATTTAAGCCATTTACTTATTTCTGAAATAGATTTGCTGTCCAGAGGGTCACTTCGAAAAAACGACAATAAAATTTTACAAGACTCGATAAATATTTGAGTTTCGAAGACGAGGAGCGCATTGCAGATATTCTAAATTTTGGCGAAGAACTCTCGATATATGTGGATTTGGGCCGACGTGAGTTCTTGAGATTTTGCGGGTCAGGAAGATCTATTGAGCGTTTGACTGAGCTCATAGGTGAAGCTGCAAGTCATTTATCAATTGAAACAAAGGCTAAATTCCTTGAGATCAACTGGAAAGGCGTTATTGGAATGAGGCAAATTCTTGCCCACGTATATGGCCGCATAGATTCTGAAATACTTTGGCAAACAGTCTCAAGAGAAGTTCCAATTTTGATTTCCACACTTACGAGTGAAGTAGAAAGTTAAAGATTTAGGGCCCGAAGAATCTAATTTGATTTAAGGTTACGTTATGGCCGCAGAGCAGGTAAAGGTAATGGGCGAGATTCCTGTTTGGGGCACGATCGTATTTATTGAATGCGATGGGCCAGATAAAGATTTGTTGAATTCTGGAATTGATAAGTGCGCGGACTATTTTCGTGAAGTTGATGAAGTTTTCTCAACATACAAAGATAAGTCACAAGTTTCAAAACTTCGACGTGGTGAAATAAAAATAGAAGAATGCTCACAAGATTTGCAAGAGATTTGGCAATTATGTTTGCAGGCAAAAGAAATTACCGATGGCGCTTTTGATCCGTGGTGCGTTGAAGGGGGATTTGATCCTTCAGGTTATGTGAAGGGCTGGGCATCGGATAAAGCGATTGCGATTTTGCGAAAACATGGGGCCACATTTATTCAAGTAAATGGCGCTGGGGATTTGTCGCTTTTTGGTGGGCCACATAAAATTGGGATTAGGTCCCCCGAAGATGCAAAAGTTATTTTGAAAGTTTTTGAATTAAACGGTGGCGCAATTGCAACATCGGGAACATATGAACGTGGGGCGCACATCAAAGATCCACACACTGGATTGATTGCGATTGGTGCTAGAAGTGCGACGGTGGTTGGGCCAGTTGGTGGCTTGGCTGATGCGTTGGCAACGGCGTTGATAGTTGCGGGGCGAGATGGCGCAATTTGGTTTAATCGCAGCGAATTAGCGCAATATTCTGCGTGGGTTATCGATAGACATGAAGAGGTTGCGTGGTCGGTAGGCTTGTGGCATGGCTGATGGCGATGACAAGATCAATGGAACAACTGGCGGATTTACCAGCGCTGGTTTAAAAGCCGAAGAAGCAGCTTTAGTTCTGCCTTCATTTGATATTGCTGCAGCACTTGAAATTGGTCAGATTGCATTTGAACTTGCAACAAATCGCGGAATAAATCCAGCAATTGAAGTTCGAATTGGTGAATGGATTGTTTTTCATGCTTCATTACCCGGAACAAATCCGGAAAATGATTGGTGGATGGGGCGCAAAGCACGAGTTGTTTTATTAACCGGGCACTCCTCAATTCACGAAAGAGTTTTAGCTGAAGAGACAAATATTGATTGGTTTGCAAAGCATGGCGTTGAAG
>CALBFE010000012.1 GCA_937888825.1 uncultured Actinomycetes bacterium
TACTCTGCGTAACACGAAACTCTGCTTTAATTCCTTTGTCTTGCTTTGCAAGAAAATGGTTAAGTGATCGAGCTGGTAACTCGGAACGACAAAGTCATTTTGCCTTGGAGTGTCTGATAGCAATGGCCTTGAGAAATCAGGGCCATTGCTGTTTTCCACAGTTAGTTAGCATCGGTAAAAAGTGAATACATATTTCCCACATCATTCGCAAGCGGGTATCTGTGGTGTAACGGCAGCATAAGTAGTTTTACCAACTGCTGGGTGCGGGTTCGCTTCCCGTCGAACATTCCGTCTATCAGTGGCCTCACGTTCTAGGCGTGGGGCTACTTTTATTTACGACGAAGTAAGTTCTAACAAAGGCTTTTTAGGTTTATCCTCTTCCAAACCTTTTAACACTTCTGAAAGAACAGGCTTGACTGCACTAATTCCCTGTTCTGCCGAGATCAGTGCTTGTGCGAGGAAGCGGTTAAATTCGCGGCCAGTACTTGCTTGAAACAAAATACCGGAAGTCTTTTGGCGGTTACTCACATGGAAAATGTAATCACTCTCATCACTCGTTGTTGCAGCACCGTTCCATTTAGAAAATAGCCATTCTTTGGTATTCATCATGCCGTTAAACATCAAGCGCTCAGTTGATAAAACTACCTCTCCCACCTCTTTATAAACCTGGATCTCACTACCCGAAACGAATGTTCCACGCATCGCACCCACGCGATAACGGATGCCTGCAACAACAGGAATGCTTATACCCTGACTACTTCCTTCATAATGCCCAGCAGTTCTTCCAGTTTCATGGAATTGACCTTGTCCAGTCCACAAAACAAACTCACCTGGTTTTTGTACGGTTAAATTTGAAGCTGCATCTTCACCCTTTGTTGCTAACGCAAAAGCTTCTTTAATCTTTGTGAAGATTTCGACATCACGTTCCCAATCAGCGTAATTAATTTCGTACTCTCTTACGGCACTCTTATGCGCCCTCTTCGCTTTTAGGTTGGCCCAAAATCCCATGGCTTTATAGTGCCCTAATGCAGTGACAAATGTATCGATTGTCGCAAATCAAAGCCAAAAGCCCCACAGAAGTTAATCTGCGGGGCTTTTGTACTGTAACTCTTTGGAAAGATCACTCTTTGACTAAGGTGTAAAAAGAGTAGCACGAATATCCACAAGGCTATTGAGAATGTATTCAGTGTTCATGTTGACCAAATAACTTGCTCGATGAGTACCGCTGTAGCTCAGCGGATAGAGCAGCTCTTTGACTGAGGGCATGTCGCGGGTTCGAATCCCGCCAGTGGTACACACTCTAAGTAGCCTCACGGTTAGTCGCGTGGGGCTACTTTTACTTACACTCCGCCAACCGCGCCTTCACCAGCGCTAAGATCAACTTAGTATCAACTTCCCAATCATTGGGCACACCAATCGTCTTTTTCTTCACAACAAGATCTTCCATCTTGGCCGCAAAGGCAGCAATGACATCAGTGCTCCATGGGGAGATAGATATGTGTTTACTGGAAGCACTTGCTCCAAAGACGTAGTGCCCATCAATGCGCACCATAGGTTGATTCCAAGCAATGACTAGCTCAGCTTTAGGGTATTTAGTAGTAATGGCTTTAAAGATTGTGCGCATAGTCTTTGCTTGATCTTTACCAATTGATTTATAGAACTGCGTTGGAGTATCAAACCTACGAGCTGAAACCGAACCTCTGGAATACATCACAAGGGCATTTGCATGCACTTGGCTAAATCCGTGGTTTTCTCGCAAGTATGCAATCTGTGCTGGGTATTTCTCATCAGCTAGATCTTTCATAACAGAGAACCAGTAAGACATTGTGTGGCCATACTTTTTCTCTATAGAGGGAAAATGCGCCTCGCGAGAGGGATCTTTAGGGGCCATAGGTAGAGAATAACGAAGTTTTCATTGCTCAAGTGGCACTATGTACCCATGACAAAAGAAATCAATGCATCCTCACTTCGCCGCTATAACCTCATCGCTGGTGTTTTCCACTTAGCTCAAATGCTTGTGGTCTTAGCCCTTGCCAATGATTTCTCTCTTCCCATCGTTGCCCGCTATATGTCTGGTCCACCAGGAACAACATTTGCAGAGGCAGTCGTATTATTTGACACCCCAGTGGGATTAGCAGTTGCAACCTTTCTAGGTCTTTCAGCTTTTTTTCACTTTCTTGTGGCATCACCGCAGTACTTTGGCCGCTATAGCGCAGGCATTGTTGCTCAACGTAACTATTTCCGCTGGGTTGAATACAGCATTAGCTCATCAGTAATGATTGTCTTGATTTCACAAGTTGTGGGCATAAGTGATCTTGCTGCCATTATTTCAATCTTTGGCGTTAACGCTTCAATGATTCTCTTTGGTTGGTTGCAAGAAAAGTATGAGACACCAGGAAATGGCGGTTGGCTTCCATTTATCTTTGGCTGCATCGCAGGCATAGTTCCTTGGATTGCCCTCATTTTCTATGTCTTCTCAATCGGAGGCGTTAGTGACACCACTGCTCCAGTATTTGTCTATGGCATCGTGGTCTCACTCTTTGTTCTCTTTAACACCTTTGCCGTTGTGCAGTACGTGCAATATAAGAAGGTAGGCAAGTGGAGCGACTACATCAGGGGAGAGAAGACCTACATCACCCTGTCCCTTGTAGCTAAATCCGCACTTGCGTGGCAGATATTTGCTTCAACCCTTGCTAGTTAGGCCCTTGGTGGACACGTTCTTTAGTTCTATCGCTGCCTAGCCCCAAAAATATCTCGCGCCTATTAGCTCGTGCGGGTAGGCTTAATGACAAGTGAAGGAGAAGTTCATGCCGATATGGATGTGGCTAGCAGCCGGTGGCCTGCTTCTTGTTGCCGAAATGCTCACAGTTGATCTTCTCTTTGCTTCATTAGCTTTCTCAGCATTTATGGCCGCAGGGGTGCAGGCATTGGGTTTCGACATGGCCTTGCAGGGCGCAACCTTTGGGATAGCAGCAGTTATCTCTCTGTTTATTTTGCGTCCCATTGCCTTGAAGAATTTGAAAAAAAGAACACCAGATTTTGCAACCAATGTTGATGCCTTGCTAGGTGCGCCTGCCTTAACAATTTCAACAGTTACCGATCGTTCAGGCCAGATCAAACTCAATGGTGAAATCTGGAGCGCTCGCAGTGAATCTGGCGAAATTTCTGCAGATTCTAAAGTCCAGGTCGTTGCAATCGAAGGGGCCACAGCAGTGGTCAATAAGAAAGGTTAAATAATGCTTTCATATTCTTTCGGAGTCCTCGTACTCCTCGTTATTATCTTTGGAGTAATTCTTGCCAGAGCCATCCGAATAATTCCACAGGCCAGCGCAGGATTAGTCGAGCGCCTTGGTCGCTACCATCGCACCCTTGGAGCAGGACTGACCATAATTATTCCTTTCATTGATCGTCTGCGTCCCTTAATTGATATGCGCGAGCGAGTTATATCCTTTCCACCTCAGCCTGTAATTACTGAGGACAACTTAGTTGTTTCAATTGACACAGTCATTTATTTTCAAGTCACTGATCCAAAATCTGCAAACTATGAGATTGAAAATGTTATTCAAGGTATTGAGCAGTTAACAGTTACAACACTACGTAACGTCGTGGGCGGCCTGGATCTAGAGGCAGCTTTAACTTCTCGTGACTCAATTAACGCCGCTCTTCGAGGGGTTTTAGATGATGCCACAGGCAAGTGGGGAGTTCGTGTTAACCGTGTTGAACTCAAGGCCATTGATCCACCTCCAAGTGTGCAAGAGTCGATGGAAAAGCAGATGCGTGCAGAGCGTGACAAGCGTGCAGCGATTTTGACTGCAGAAGGTGAAAAGCAGAGCCAAATTCTTACCGCAGAAGGTGCGCGTCAAGCCGAGATTCTTCGAGCAGAAGGAGATGCACAAGCTGCAATTCTGCGCGCAGATGGCGAAGCCGCTGCAATCAAAAAGGTTTTCGGAGCAGTCCATGATGCTAACCCTGATGAAAAGGTTTTGGCATATCAATATCTACAGCAACTACCTGCAATTGCCAACGGAAGCGCCAGCAAAATCTGGGTTATCCCAGCTGAGCTCAGCGGGGCAGCAGAACAGATTATGAAAGCCTTTAAAAAGTAATCAGGAAGTGTTGATTGCTATGCCTGCACTTAATCTCTTTCATAGCTTTTGCCTCTGAGCAGTAGCTTTCACTCACCATCGAAGCGAAGGAGACACACATGGCCACAGCTAAAAGGGGCGTCGCTAAGAAATCTGTAAAGACCACGGTGATTCAGACTCAGCACGATCGAATTGATTGGCGCTCTCTCTATCTCTATGCCGTCTGCTTGATTACTTTACTTGTTGTTCTCTTTTCCATCGTTTCCTTAATCAATGCAATTATGAATGCAGTCTTTCCTGATCCTGCCTATGTTGATCTCTACTCAAAGCCTGAAAACTCACCATCGGCCGATTTACTTGATCAGCAAGAGCGCAATAATCAGATTCGGGCAATCAAGAGTATTTTCACTTCATTCACAACTATTGCCGTGGCTGCGCCTTTATATCTCTATCACTGGCGCCAGAC
>CALBFE010000013.1 GCA_937888825.1 uncultured Actinomycetes bacterium
TGCAAATACTTTCCGCAAATCAAGAGACTTTGTGCGCATAAGTCCTTGTTTTGATTGGGTGATGCTGGCGCTATGAAGGGTGTAATTAAGCAGTATCTCTGGCAGAGAAGCGATTTTACCTTTGTCTACTAGCCTGATCCATAGAGCTAAGTCCTCTGCAGGAAAATCCTCGGCTAAATAACTACCAGCAGCAATCACTGCAGATTTACGGTACATCACTGAAGGGTGTGCGGTTCTCTGAGAATTTATGAGAGAAAAGGCTGTGAGTTCTGGTGAAATTGCACTTGGAAAGAGCCCTAAATTTCTTCCTGATAAGTTGACCATTTTATAATCAGAAAAGACTGCAGAGATTTCTGGGTGATTTGCTAGGTATTGAACCTGAGCTGAAATTCGCTTGTAGTCATAGGTATCATCAATATCGGCTCTTGCAATGAATTCGTGTGAAGCATTTTGGATTCCAAAATTTAGGGTCTCAACAAGACCTCGATGCTGGCAACAATGAACAATAATTCGGGAATCATGTTTACATAATGCTTCAATTTCTTGTTTAGTAGTATCTGTTGAACCATCGTCAATTATCAAGATTTCATCTTGAGGGCCGGCAATTTTGCAGAGATTATCAATTGATCGACCCAGGAAGTTAGCACCATTAAACAGTGGCAGAAGTATTGTGCATGGTTGGCGAGAATCGGATTGTGCGACCATCATCGAACCCATAAAGTTTCGACATTTTTATCAACCGCAAGAATTTTGGGAGTCAGTGCGCTGAGTTGTGGATAAGAAGGGTCAAAACAGAGTTCAGGGCTGAGAAGACTAAAATTATTATTAGCTTGATACCAATTTAAATGACTTTCATCATGGAAAACCGCAACTATATTTTGATCCAAATCCTCATTAATTCTTGCGCTCAAAATCTTACAAAGATTGAGAATTTCACTATTTTTCCCAAGCCATGCACCGCCACACACGTAGTTCTTTCTTAAACTTCTAGGTACAAATGCTCGGGATAATTTGCTGCGCTCCCATGTACCAAGTCCGCCAAATAATGCTTGCGTTTTAAAATCTCTTGCCAAGTATTTGTAGTTTTTCATGTAGAACTTGAGTTTCTTCAAGCCAGATGGGCGGTAATAACCCGGGTGGCTGATTACTGCCACACCCTTAGCTCCCAATGATTTTTCAATATCAGAGAGCTTCAATTCGTCCACAAAAAGCATGTCAGCGTCTAAGTGCATGACAATTCGTCCTCGAACTTGATCGGCAACAGTTAAGAGAAATTGGTAGCGAAGTAGAGTGGGGAAAGGCCATTCTTGGTGATCTGTTTTTGCTATGAGCAGTGAACTTCCCAATCGTGAAATTAACTCAGGATCAATGTTTTCACCTTTGTCGGTAAACACAATCCACTGGGTCTTTACCGAGGAATCATTGGTTTCCAGGTATGAATTAACCATTGCTGACCAGTACATGATGTATCGGTCGGTCGCCACCGAAAAGATAGTTAGGTCATACGGGTGTTGGTCCACGGGGCAAATCTAGCGTTAGCGCCTAGAAAAAGCGGCGAGCAAGCCTTAAGACTGGATTTATTACCAGTATTAGGCCTGAGCCAACTGATTCACATTACAATTTATCTATGCCGAAGCCAGCCTCAGCGCCTCTTTTCTCGATTATCACTGTAGTGCGCAATGCTGCGGACACTGTTGAAAACTGCATTGAAAGCGTTAAAAACCAGAGCTTTGCTGATTTTGAATACATAGTCATTGATGGCCTCTCTGATGACGGCACATCCGAAATAATTTCAGCGCACCAAAGTGCCATTGATATCTATGTGCGTGAAAAAGATGCCGGTATCTATGACGCAATGAATAAGGCAATTGCAATGTGTCGGGGAAGGTATATCGGCATTATTAACGCCGACGACGCTTATTTTGAAGGCACTTTGAAAAATGTCCAGAAAGTAATTACCGAATTTCCCAATTCTCAGATCATCTACGGGGGTGTGGAGATTTTAGGCAAAGAAGGCGGGTCATTGTTAGTCGATCACTCCAATTTAGATCGAGCGATGATTGCCCACCCTTCATGTTTTGTCTCCGCAGAGGCCTATCGGCTCTTTGGCGCTTTTAACGCCGCCTTTAAGATTGCTGCGGATTACGACTTTATGCTCCGAGCCCGCAACGCAGGGGCCGTATTTCACAACTCAGGTCTGCTTCTAGCCAAATATCGCCCAGGAGGGGCTTCAGCGGAATTTCGAATCCAGTCGATTAAGGAGATGATTGCAATCCAGGGGCACCACCTTGGCTGGGGTCCGTTTTATCGCCGTTATCGCCTTATTAGATACCTTGGGGCCACATTCTTTAAGCCCACTAACCGATCACCCTAACCACAACACGCTCAAAACCCTCAATCCCACCTTTACCCTTGCACATCCCATAGACTAAAGACCTGATTCCGGCAGGGTTGTTTCACGCTGCCATTCGGCGAAAGCCCTGCTCGCACTTCCCCCATATATAAGGTAAAAATAAATCCGCCAAGGGCACAACATTTGCCCCCCAGCGGTGTCTTAACTAATAGAGGGCAAGACGTTGCCTTCGTTGTTCAAACTCGCGGGAGTTACTCAAATGGCACTATTAAAGTCAAAGGCAGCGAAACTAGCTGCACAGGCTGATGCCACCCGCATTCTTGAAGCTGCCCCCGCATCAGCTCAAGGCTCTGCTGCAGACTGGTCAATCTCTCAGCTCTCAGCCCTCTACACAGAACACCGCACACAGCTAGTTTCACAGGCTCGCCGCATCACCCGCGATGAGGCAGAAGCCAATGAAGTAGTCCAGGAAGCATTCTTGAAGTTCATGCTTGCTGCCCCAGAGCTAGATTCAGCAGATCGTGCGATTGCATACCTTCGCACCTCTGTTACAAACCTATCTCTTAACATCATCCGCGCTCGCGGAGCACGTCCTAACTTGGTTGCTATCGATGCTGACACAACCCAGGAGCGTCTGAACGAAATCGCATCAGAGAATCACATTGATCTAGATACCTCCATTACTGCAGCAGAAGATGCCGCGATCATTCGCGAAGCTCTCTCTCGCCTCACATCAGATCAGCGCACAGCGCTTGTGATGTGGGAAATGGAAGGCCGCACAACAGAGGAGATCGCAACTGCGCTTAATACAAGCCCAGCTAACGTTCGCCACATCCTTGTTCGCGCTCGCAAGTCAATGGTGCGCGTTCTTGAAGAGTGGGTCGTTGATGAAGCAACTGGCTTAACCGCGCTCAACGCACTTTCAACAACGTATAAGAAAGCTGCCCAGATTGCACAGAAGTCATCTAAGGCCGCTCTTTCACTCTTACTTGTTATCACAGCATTCCTTGGCTTTAACTCCATGACTGGCAATGAAGGCTCTGTTGTTTCAACTATTCCTTCAATGTCAGCAGTTGCTGGCAAAGCACCAGCACCAGCAGCAGCGAGTGAATCACCATCAACAGTTGCTACTACTAAGGCTGCAGCAACCAAGGCAACCAAGGCAGCTACAACAGCTGCTGCAAAGAAGGCAAACATTGCAGCGCTGAACGCCAAGATCGCAACGCTAACATTTTTTGGTCTAGATAAAACTGGAATTCCAACTGGCTTCTCTGTGACTGATTCAGCCAACATCGCAGGTATTGCCCGTGTCACCAAGGGCATAACAACTATTGGCACAGATGGCATTGTTATCAATAACCACTTCATCACAGGCTCAGTTGGTCCAAATGTTCTTATCAATCAACTCATCACAGTTGATGGCACAGGAACTCGTTACTCAGCTAACAGCGTCAACATCGGCTGGTTAGGCAACTGGAACTCAGTTGAAGTTAAATCCACGGACTCTTCTATCGATCGCCTTGCTAACGGCAAATACCTCATTACGGCCACATTCACCCTTGGCTATCTCAACGAATCAGATTTCCTCATCCCAACAGGATCCCGCGGCTATGACTTAGCCGATGCTCCTGCCTCGATTACGACACGCATTCTTATGAATGCAGGCAAGACACAAGTACTAGCGCAAGCAGTGCAGGTGAACAACTAAAAATAGGTTTCCTCGCCGCGTCCGGATACACGGTGGGGAATTTGGTGAATCAGCACGTGCGATTCATCGAACCGGAGTTAAGAACTTTAACTCCAAGCCGAACGGGAGAAATTCTCTCGATCGACTAATCGAAAGGAAACAAATGTCTACAAAGACAACTTTCAAGCGCGTAGCGCTTGTAGCAGTTGCAGCTTTGGGCTTTGGTGGACTATCAGTAGTAACTGCTCCTGTGGCAAATGCCGCATCATCAGGTTTCACTATTGATCACTCATCAATCACAGTTGTAGGTACGCCTACAGTTGGTCGCGCCCTAGCAGCTTTTCGTTTTAATGTTGTTGACGAACTTGGCGATGCAGCCAATCTAGCAGCAGGTGAAACGCTAACTGTTTCAATTAAGCCCGCAGGACTTCCAGCAATTGTCGGTGCGAATACTCCAGTAGTTGGCGACTTCACGTTCAGAGATGTCATGGACACAGTTCTACTTACAACTGACTCTGTTACGCAATCTGCTGCAAATGGCACAAATACTGCGGCCCTTACTGATGGTAAAATGACAGCAGCAACGGGTAACTGTTCTGCTCCAGGTGATGGTGACCGTACAGGTAGCTATTGCCAAGGTGTTATCGCTACATCTGCAACAGTTGCAGGTCTTGATTTTGGCACCTACACACTTACAGCAGAGTTAACTATTAACTCAGGAAACACGCTCATTCAGTCATCAACTATGAAGTTTACACTTGTATCTTCTGGTATTTATTCAGGTGCTGTAATTACTGTTGCTACAGCTGGAACTCTTGTTTCAGGTGGGTTACATACGCCATCAACTACTAACTACATGAGGGCAACTCTTCGTGATGCAAATGGTGGCTTGATTCGTACTACTGATACAACCTCTGCAACAACAGTTGCTCCTGCACTAACTGCCACACTTGCAACTCCTGCAACTGCGACAGCTGCTGAGGCAGTAAATCAGGTACTTGTTGCAACAGATACAGGTGTAGCATCATTTGATTACTCACCAACAGCTGGTGCTACTGCAAATGACGGTGTTTATGGTCTGACTATTTCTACTTCTCAGACTGTTGTAAGCACTTCACTTTCAAATACAGCAGCTTCATTAGTACGTGTACGTTACGGTGCAGCAAATAGCACTGGAACAATTTCTGTACTATCGACACCAACTACTAGCCCATCGTCTTCACTTCGTTCAGTAACTGGTACTGGTGTTTACACAGCAACAGAAACCACTACTGCATCGAATGCACAGACATATAACGCTCCATTGACTACAAATTCAGTTGTCGTAAAGATTACTGCGAAGAATAGCGGTGGAACTGCAGTGGCTAATGCCCCAATCACCTTCACTACAACATGGTCTGGCGTTAACTCAGGCGATGTAACTCCAGTGTCAGGTGCAACAGGTGCACAGATTGTTTACACAGATTCATCAGGTAATGCAAGCCTTACAGTTACACAAGCAAATGCAGTTACAGGCTCAACAGCCACAATTGCAATTCTTGGCGCAGCTACAGGTGGATCACTTGGTGCATTTGGAACTACAACAATTGCATGGGTAGCTCCAGCAGTTACCACAATTTCAGTATCACCAAGCTCAGCATTTAAGGTTGTAGCTGCTTCTTCTGTCACAATAACGTTGACAGCAAAGGATCAGTTCAACAATGTCATGTCAGGTGTTGTAATTCAGCCTGCTCTGACAGCACTTTCAGCTAACTACACAACCGCTGCTCGTGCGACAGTTACAACTGGCGCAGATGGAACAGCAACTGTGACAGTAACTGCTGGTGCTGCAGCAACTTCAGATGCTTGGACATTCACATCTGGTACTGCTACTAAATCAATCACAGCTTCATATGTAGCAACACTTCCAGTGATTGCAACACTTACTGGTTACTACAACACAGATGAAACTGCAGTTACATATCCAAACCTATTCTCAACAACAGCTATCGGTGCAACTACTGCTCAGCTGATTGAAAGAGGTTTGAACTACGGAGCATCGATTTCAGCAGTTACAGGTGTAAGTACTGACACACGTAACGTCTTCCGTATTGCAGCAGCTGATTCAGCTGGCGTAGCCGTAACAGGCGTACCTGTTGTAATCACAACTTCTTCTGCTGGTGGATGGATGAATGATTCATGTACTGGAGCAGCTGCAAAGGCTGTTACAACAATGACATGCTACCCAGATGCTGATGGTTATATTTTCGTTAAGACCATCGCAACAGCAACGGGAACTATCACTTACACAGCAACTGCAGGAACAGTTTCAACTACACAGGCACTTGTTGCAGGTAATGCAGCAGCAGATGCACGTACAGTTAAGCTAGCTGTTTCAGGTTCTGATGTAACTGTTTCAGTAACAGACCGCTTCGGAAATGGTGTAGCTGATCAATCTGTTCAGATCTCCGTTACTGGTGGTTCACTTACTGGCGGTTCAAAGATTGCTTCTTATACAACTGACGCCAACGGTAACTTTGGCTTCGGAGTTGAAGGTGCATCTACAGTTACTGCACGTCTAACAACTGCTAACGACTCAGAGAGCACTGCAGGCAAGACTGCTTCAACTACAATCGACAGCGCAGTTGCTGCCGGTGTTCGTAGTGCGAGCGCAGCTGTTGTCGGTACTGATTCAAGCTCATCAGTTGCACAAACTGCAGCTGATGCAGCAGCAGAAGCTACTGATGCAGCAAATGCAGCAACTGATGCAGCTAACGCTGCAGCAGAAGCAGCAGATGCAGCAACAGCTGCAGCACAAGATGCTGCAGATGCAGTAGCTGCTCTATCTGAGCAGGTTGCAACACTTATCTCTGGCCTCAAGGCTCAGTTGAGAGCGTTGACTAACCTAGTAATCAAGATCCAGAAGAAGGTAAAGGCATAATCTGCCCCCTTTGATCTGATAAAGATCTAGAACCGAAACCCGGTTCCCTCTTCGGAGGGGGCCGGGTTTCGGCTTTATCAATTTAATCTGAATATTAATTTTTAGCGAGATGCGCCCAAGGGAGATAAACTCATATCAATGAAGATTTCAATTATTGGTCAGGGCTATGTTGGATTAAATCTGGCAATGGCAATTCCGAGCCACCACGAAATAGTTGGGTATGACGTGAATCCAGAGTTGGTGACGCGGCTTTTGGGTGGCAATTCCCATATCGAGGGAATAGCTTCCGAAGATTTGAGTTTAAAGGTAAGCAACGGAAGTTATATTCCAACCTCAGATTCTAGTCTTATCACTGACTCAGAGATTATTGTGATTGCCGTTCCAACACCATTGGACGCGAATCGCCAGCCAGATTTGAGTTACGTTAGATCAGCTTGTTTGACAATTGCGAGTGTGATGCGGTCAAAGGTATTAGTTATTAACGAATCAACTTCTTATCCTGGAACGCTGCGCGACTTGATTAAGCCTTTGATTGAAGAGAATTCATTTTCGAGCTCTTTATTTGAGTATGCCGTTTCACCCGAGCGTGTGGATCCAGGTAGTAAGTCTTGGAATTTGTTTAATACCCCACGGCTATATTCTGGGTTGACTCCTGAGGCATCTAATAAAGCGAAGGAATTCTACAGTTCTTTCTGTAAAGAACTCCACGAGGTTTCTTCACCAGAAATTGCAGAAGCTGCCAAACTATTCGAAAACACATTTAGACAAGTCAATATTGCGTTAGTAAATGAGTTCGCACAGATAGCTCACGCACTTGGAATATCCGTTTACGAGACTCTCGATGCAGCCGACACAAAACCATATGGCTTCATGAAGTTCTTGCCAGGTGCTGGCGTGGGGGGCCATTGCATTCCGGTGGATCCATCTTATCTATCTGAGACAGCATCAAAATTAGGAGTGCCAGCAAGATTTATTGACCTGGCAAATGAAACCAATCTTTATATGGCTGATTATGTGATTGCAAGAATTACCGCAGACAACCCACCAAATTTAGAAGGTAGAAAAATACAGTTAATAGGCGTTGCTTATAAGCCAAATGTTGCAGATACACGTGAGACGCCCGCAATTCGCTTGATAGAAAGATTGCGCGGGGCGGGGGCGGATGTTACCTGGCATGATCCGTTGGTCTCGAGTTGGAAGGGTGAAACTTCTAGCGCTCTTGGTGGCGCTGATATAGCAATTCTAGTAACAAGACATCAAGTGATTTCTGAGAAAGCAATCATCGCATCATCGCCGTATGTATTTGATACAACAGGAACCCTCACCGGTACCCCTTCACTTTAGGGGACTCATTAAGGATGACACATTAATTCAGTTAGCTGGCATGTATCCTCTATCTATGAGCAAAATTGAGAAGCAGACATCCAATCCTAGGATTGCTCCGGGTGTCATATTTGTTGGCATAGTCGCCGCCCTCTCCTCAATATGGTTCAAAACAAATACCCAAGATCCATTCAATTTGCCAAAATTTCAGGTATTAATCATTTTAACGCCTCTCGCGCTTTACTTTGCTAAATTTCGAGTGAATGTTAAATTAGAACAAAAGCAATTTCGAATTCTGATGACATTTTTAGCAATTTTCATCATCGCCTTTATAAATGCATCTTTAACGAGCGGAAACATATATCTATCATTTATCGGTTTGTATCAACGAAATTTGGGTTTTTTTACATATTTTTGTTTTGTTATTCTCTTCGTAGTAACGTTACTAAATTTGAATATAAACAATTGGAAAAATCTTGTTTATGTATATATCACTTTGGCTAGTTTTGAAATAGTTTATGGGCTAGTTCAGCATTTCGGGTTAGATCCAAATAATTGGAAAAGTCCTTATAGCCCTATACTCGGTACCTTTGGAAATCCAAATTACCAGTCTGCGTTTCTTGGTGTTGCGGCGTCGGTGTCCATCGGTCTGATTTTCTTGTGTGGTAAGTCTCTAAAAGTCATTTTAGTGATTCAAATCCTTTGCTCACTGTTCCTGATACAAGCCTCCAACTCATCTCAAGGATTTATGTCATTCGGAATCGGTGCTAGCTTAATTCTTCTATTCCAAACCAAAATACGATCTCCCAAAATGTTCATTCCAGGAGCCATTGTTATTGGCATCACCGCAGTCGTAGGCGTATTGGGACTTCTGAATAAAGGTCCTGCAAATGCTTTGTACCAGTCTTCTATCTCCGCTCGTGGTGATTATTGGCGTGCAGGTTTTTCAATGATGAACAGTCACCCAATAAAGGGAGTGGGTATCGAGAGATTTGGAGATTATTTCGGTGCTTATCGTGACCTAACTCAGGTACGAAATAGAAGCTATGCAACATATTCAGACAACGCACACAATGTTTTCATCCAATTTGGTGCAACTGGTGGGGTGCCGTTGTTCGTTGCTTCTTTATTATTGTGGTTATTAGTGATTTATCTTGGATTTAAAAAATTGCAAAAGATTGATGGTCGCGAACTTCAGGTACTTCTTACCTTTATTGGTGGGTTTATTGGTTTTGTAGCCATTTCTCTCATAAGTCCAGAAAACATTGGTTTTACTGTTTGGGCTTGGATTTTTGCTGGCGCGATTTGTGGAATTAGTTTGCATAAGCGATCAGATTCAAAGGTAACGCGAAAGGCTACTCACGGTGTGTTTGTAAAATCACTAGTGGCTGCTTCAGTTATGATCATAGGTGTAATGCCCGCTATTTTTCTTACACAAAATCTAAATAGGGCGGATCAAGGAATATGGAATTCGCTAGGTGTCGCCTATCGTGGCACTGGCACGTTAGAAGATTTGCTTCTTAGTATCAAGACTAATGTGAGTTTTGCACCTAATGAACAGCGGTATCAGGCTTTGGCAGCTTCAGTATCTTTAGGACTGGGTCAAAATGCTTTAGCTCGGGAGTACTCCAATGCCATACTCAATCTAAATTCAAGATCAATTGACGCATACAAAATAATGGCAGTTTCATATGAAAAAGAAAATAGATTAGAAGATGCAATTAATGCTAGATTGAAATATTTGGAATTGGACAGATATAACCTTGAAAATTTGGACAAGCTCTCACGTAACAATTTATCCATAGGTAACAAGGAGCAGTCGTTGGCTTATCTGGATTCAATGAAGAAGATTCAAGCAGAGAATCCGCTCGTAATTAGCCTGCAAAATGATCTAAATTCGCAGGGTTAAAAAGGTATTTTCGCTAGTTAAGAATTAAGATTGTGTAAAGCTAACTGCAACGTCGCTAATAATCTGATCCAGATTTCTTGTTGGCTTCCAATTAAGTGCACTCTTTGCCTTGGTGATATCAGGGACTCGGCGCTGCATATCCTCAAAGCCAGCTGGATAGGCATCGCTATAGGACGTGAAAGTAATCTTTGATTGTGAATTAGTGTTGGTGATTATCTTTTCAGCCAGCTGCTGGATGGTTGTTTCACCTTCCCCGCCCACATTAAAGACTTCACCGATTGTTTTATCATCCTTTGTAATCTTAAGAACTGCGTCAATTGCATCTAAGACATGGCAAAAGACTCGAGATTGTGTGCCATCACCATAGATGGTGATGTTTTCATTCTTAGTTGCAGCTTGGACAAAGCGGGGCACGACCATGCCATAGCGTCCGGTTTGGCGGGGTCCAACAGTATTAAAGAATCTAATTGTTGAGACTTTAAGACCTTCGGTTAAAAACAGAGAGTGAGCAATAGCCTCTTCTAGGGCTTTAGCATCGGCATAGGTCCAACGGATTTTTTGTGGGGCACCAACCACACGGTCATCTGTTTCCTTTAGAGGCTGGTTAGGGTTCTTGCCATATATCTCTGATGTGCTGGCGATGATGATGCGCTTGTTGTGTTTAAGAGATGCCTGTAATACAACTTCACTTCCAGTGAAGTTTGTGGAAACAGATTCCACTGTTTTTTCTAAGATTGTATTAACGCCAAGAGCTGCAGCCATATGGAGAACTAGATCTGATTGCTCGGTGAGTTTGTTAACCAATGCCACATCACGGATGTCACCTTGATGGATCTCTACTTTGTTTTGGATGTGGGCGATGTTGGATAGCTGACCTGTTGAGAGGTTATCTAGGATCACTGGGGTGTCACCTTGGGCTAGTAGGGCATCACAGAGGTGTGAACCTATAAATCCAGCTCCACCAGTTAAAAGGACGCGCATGTGGTGATTCTAG
>CALBFE010000014.1 GCA_937888825.1 uncultured Actinomycetes bacterium
GTGCACATGAATAAGGGTTGTTATAGAGGGCAAGAAACAGTTGCCAAGATATTTAACTTAGGTAATCCGCCTCGCAGATTAGTAATGCTCCACCTAGATGGCAGTGATGTGGGCTTTCCTGCTACTGGGACAAAGATAGAAAATGATGGTGTGGTTGTTGGTTTTATTGGCACTGTGGCAAGGCACCACGAACTGGGAACGATTGCATTGGCGATGATTAAGCGAAATACACCAACCGATGCCACGCTTAGCGTTGATGGCATCGCAGCATCACAACAGGTGATTGTTTAACCGCTACGATTTGGCGCATGGAGCTTCTTACCTCAGTAATCCTTGGCTTAGTAGCCATCGCTTTTGGTAGTGCGCTCATCTTTTACGCATTTCGCGGACGTCAATCACAAGCCAGACGCTCGCCCAAATTTAGAGGACGTCCATAAATGGTTTTCACAATCCCTGAAGGATTGCACCCAGATTTAAATCCACTTGCCTGGCTGGTTGGCACATGGCGCGGCAAGGGCCGTGGTGAGTATCCAAATATTGAAGGCTTTGAGTTTGCCCATGAAGTTGCCTTTAATCATGATGGACGCAATTTTCTTAATTACTTTTCACGTTCATGGATATTAGATGCCGATGGTGAGATCGTGCGCCCAGGTGCATCTGAAGTAGGTTTTTGGCGCGTGCAACCTAATAATGTTTTAGAGGTTTTAATTTCACATTCGACAGGAATTACTGAAGGCTGGGTGGGAACCTTTGATGGTCCAAAGATTCAATTAGTAATGGATCAAGGCTATTCCGCCCCATCTGCCAAGATTGTCACAGCAGGTGTTCGCCTTTATGGTCTTGTTGCTGGTGAACTCTTTTATGCCTATGACATGGCAGCAGAGGGACATGAACTCCAAGCACATGTGTGGTCATCTCTGCCACGCTCGAGCGAATGATGTTAGGTGAAGTCCTAGCCGAAGTAACACGCGGTGGGAAAGTGGAATCTGTTCATGCAGGTCACGTTGTTGTCTTAAATGCTGATGGTTCTATCGCTTTTCAAAAAGGTGATCCAACTCTGCCTATGTATTCACGCTCTTCCCTTAAATCTATTCAAGCATCAGCGATGGTGCGCGCGGGCCTTGATTTAGAACCACGTTTATTGGCACTGGTGTGTGCTTCTCACGCCGGCACACAGATGCACCAAAGCGGGGCGTTAGCTATTTTGGCAAAGGCTGATCTAGATGAGCATTCACTGCAGTGCGTGATGGATAGGCCATTAGATGAAGAGCTGCGCAGAACATCCCAACCCACACGATTAGCCATGAACTGCAGTGGAAAGCATTCAGGAATGATTCTTACCTGCCATATCAATGGCTGGCCTATTGATTCATATTTAAGCCCAGAACATCCGTTGCAAAAAGTGATTGCTAAAGAAGTAGAGGAGATGAGTGGTGAAAGTATTGTTAACACAACTTTTGATGGTTGTGGGGCACCGCTGTTTATGTTCTCACTCCTTGGTTTAGCTCGTGCAGTTCGACAGTTAACTATTTCAACTGATCCTATGCACCAAAGCGTTGCGCAAGCATGCAGAGATTTTCCTGAAATGGTTTCAGGTCAAGGTCGTCTTGCAACACGGATGATGCAAAATATCCCAGGTCTGTTTATGAAAGATGGTGCAGAGGCATTGAACGTTGCCTCAATGCCAGATGGGCGCACACTTGCGCTAAAGATCAGTGATGGAAGTGGGCGTGCTGTGCCAGCGGTGACTGCAGCTGCGCTAAAGATTCTTGGCGTGGATGCTAAAGAAATAGAAGAAAATACTTACGGAGCAGGCAAGCCAGTAGGCACCATTCGCGCAACCTTCTAATTGAGCGTACCCTGTAACTATGAACGGGCGCATTGCAACCTTGATGGTTCACACATCACCTCTGGATCAACCAGGTATTGGTGATGCTGGTGGCATGAACATCTATGTTGTTGAAGCTGCCCAGCGCATGGCAGCCATGGGTGTTGAAGTAGATATCTTTACGCGCCGAACTAATCCGCAGCAAGCAGAGATAGTTGAAATGTCTAAAGGCGTGCGCGTTCGCCACTTTGCATGTGGACATGGCGTACTCACCAAAGAAGAACTACCTGCCCACATCAATGGTTTATCTAAAGAGTTCTTACGTATTATTAAAGAAGAAAACTATGACGTCATCCATTCTCACTACTGGATCTCTGGCAAAGTAGGAATGCCTGCAAGTAAAGAGCTAGGTATTCCACTCGTTCACACCATGCACACCATGGCCAGAGTGAAGAATTTGAACTTAGCTGAAGGTGAATCACCAGAGCCAATGATTCGCGTGCAGGGTGAAACACAAGTAGTTGCTGCAGCTCACGCCCTTATTGCTAATACTGATGCTGAAGCTGCCAGCCTGGTCTCACTCTATGAAGGATGCCCAGATATCGTCCGTGTTGTTACACCAGGAGTGGATCTCTACACATTCACGCCGAGCAGCGGAAAAGCTGCAGCCCGTGAGTTTGTTGGTTTAGATGCAGATGCCTTAGTTGTTTCCTTCGTTGGTCGCATTCAGCCACATAAGGGACCTGAAGTATTAATTCGTGCAACTGCTGAACTTGTTAAGCACTCACCACATCTTCGCCCCAAGTTAGTTGTTAACATTATTGGCGGTGCATCGGGTGCTAATACTGAAGAAGTAGAGCGTCTGCAGGAGTTAACAACATGGCTTGGAATAGATGATGTAGTTAGCTTTACGCCACCGGTTCCACGTAGCGATCTGCCACAGTGGTATCGCGCATCAGATTTAGTCTGCGTTCCTAGTTACTCTGAAAGTTTTGGTTTGGTAGCACTTGAAGCACAAGCCTGTGGAACACCAGTAGTTGCAACTGCAGTTGGCGGCCTTCGCACCGCAGTTGCTGATGGTATTTCAGGTGTTTTAGTCGATGGCCATGATGCAAAGGCCTGGTCCTCTGTTATTGCACGCTTGCTTCAAGAGCCACAGCGCCGAGTGCTCTTATCAATGGGTGCTATTGAGCATGCATCTCACTTTGGTTGGGACACAACAGCTAGAGGCACTCTAGATATTTATGATCAAGTTATTACCGAGCACAACGCTGCTCGTAAAATCGCAGGCGAGTAAATGGGCGTGATCGACCCACGTTTTACTATTGAAGAGTTCTTAGAGTCCCATGATTTAGAGTATGAGCGAAAAGATGCGAACACTTTCCTGGTTACTTTGCCAGGAGAGAAGAAGTTACAAACTCACCTGGCACTCATTGTGGGCGATCATTCTTTGAGTATTAACGCCTTCGTCATTCGAAAGCCTGATGATAATGAGGCGGCCGTGCATGCTTGGTGCATGGCTAAGAATGCATCCCTCTATGGAATTGCTTTTGCCATCAATGAAGTTCGAGATATTTTCCTTGTGGGGCGCTTGCCGCTATCTGCTGTCACAGATCGAGAGATTGATCGTTTAGTGGGATCAGTGCTTCAAATCTCTGATTCATCATTTAACCCATTGATTGAACTTGGATTTGCTAATGCAATTCGTCGTGAGTGGGCTTGGCGTGTTTCACGCGGGGAGTCTCTAGCCAATTTAGATGCTTTTAAGCATTTGGTTTAGGATGGGGTTATGAGCAGCTACGAACTAATCCTTTTGCGCCACGGAGAATCAGAGTGGAACGCTAAAAACCTTTTTACGGGTTGGGTGGATGTGCGCCTATCTGCAAAAGGTGAAGATGAAGCCCGCCGCGGTGGTGCGCTATTAGCAGAGCGTGGATTGTTGCCAGATTTATTACACACTTCACTATTACGCCGCGCTATTCACACTTCTCAGCTAGCACTGGATGCATGTGATCGTCACTGGATTCCAGTTAAGCGCTCTTGGAGATTAAACGAGCGTCACTACGGTGCGCTGCAAGGCAAAGATAAGGCTCAAACTCTTGCCCAATATGGCGAAGAACAGTTCCAACTCTGGCGCCGCTCTTTTGATGTGCCACCACCTGCCATTGATGACAATGATGAGTTTTCACAGGCTAAAGATGCACGCTATGGCGATATCAGCGCCCCTAAGACTGAGTGCCTTAAAGATGTTATTGAGCGCATGCTTCCTTACTGGCATGAATCAATTGTTCCTGATTTAAAGGGGGGCAAGCGCGTTCTTGTAACTGCCCATGGCAACTCACTGCGCGCACTGGTTAAGCACCTCGATGGAATTAGCGATGCTGATATTGCGGGGTTAAATATCCCCACTGGAATTCCGCTCTATTACACACTCAATGCTGATCTGACTCCTAGCGTTAAGGGCGGGGAGTATTTAGATCCAGCGGCAGCTATCGATGCCATTGCTGCAGTTGCTAATCAGGGAAAGAAGTAAGTTTTAAGCAGTGATGCCAGCGTAGTCATCACGCTGGTCACGAATGAGTGCTTGAACCGTTACTTGGCCGGCACGGGCAAAGAACATACTTACTTGAATACTTTGACCAGCTTTTGCACCTAGAACTAAAACCACAGCTTTTGCATTAGCGCTAGGGCCTTCAAAGATAACAGGTGTGTTTTTAGCTAAAGCGTTAGTTCCAGTAACAGTTGCTACTTGACCATTAATTGCCATACCTAGCAATGCATCTTCTTGGTCCTTGGAATTAACCAGCGTTCCCACTAATACGCCAGCGCCTTCGGCGGTTTCGACAACAAGGAGATTGACCACTTTAATGTTGTTACCATCAGTAGTAATTGTTGCTTCAGCACCATCAGTTACTTGTGTGATATTTCGTGTTGATGCGTTAAGTCCGGCGCCGCATCCACTGAGTGAGATGGTTAAGAGTGCAATCAAGAATGCAGTTAGTACGCGACGCATAGGCGCAATTGTCTCACATCAAATAAGCAGTGATTTACGCTGGTTATAGGCAGGTTTTCTCATTGCGATATTGCTGGTAGAATTGACCCTCTAGCGAAGGGCATCACATGACATTTAAGGTCGGCGAAACCGTTGTTTATCCTCATCACGGGGCAGCATTAATCGAAGCTATTGAAGTTCGCGTGATCAAGGGTGAGGAAAAGACCTACCTAGTGTTAAAAGTTGCTCAAGGCGATTTAACCGTACGTGTTCCAGCTGAAAATGTGGATCTCGTCGGTGTTCGCGATGTCGTTGATTCTGCCGGCCTTGACCGTGTATTTAACGTCTTGCGCCAGCCATATACAGAAGAACCAACTAACTGGTCACGTCGTTACAAGGCAAACCTAGAAAAGCTCGCCTCAGGTGATGTTATTAAGGTTGCTGAAGTTGTTCGCGATTTGTATCGCCGCGACTTAGACCGTGGTCTATCAGCTGGTGAAAAGCGCATGCTCGCCAAGGCGAAGCAGATCCTTATCTCAGAGCTAGCTCTTGCAGAGCGCACTGATGAAGAAAAGGCTGCAGTAATCCTTGACGAGGTTCTCGCTTC
>CALBFE010000015.1 GCA_937888825.1 uncultured Actinomycetes bacterium
TTAGGTTTACTTGCACAAAAGCGTTTAGATCAAAAATTTGCAACTGCGCTTCCATCAATGCTTTTGGGAACCCTTACTACTTTTACTTTCGGTCTCTTGTGGTTGCATCAATTCACTGGCCAAAGTTGGAGTTGGACTATTGGCGCCGGATTAACTCCCTTTATTGTTGGGGAAGCACTAAAGATCATTATTGCTGGAACCTCACTGCCACTACTGTGGCGAACTATTAACCGAAAGCGCAATTAAGCAGAACAACTCTTATGACTTCCCTTATTCCTGTTACAACCACCCGACTTGGCGATCACCTGCCATTATTGGATTTGCTTCCAGATTCGCAGCCGTCTGCCTGGGTTAGAGGTGGTGAAGGTCTAGTTGGTTGGGGCGTTCATGCAACTACAACTGTAAGCGGGCCACATAGATTTGCTGATGCCAGACATTGGTGGCAGAAACAGTTAGAGACATTTGCAGTGACAAACACTGTGCACGGAAACGGCACAGGACCGATTCTTTTCTCTTCATTTTCATTTTCTCCAGATGATGTCTCTGTCCTTGTTATTCCTAAAGTAATTGTGGGTAAAAAGGCTGATAAATCCTGGATCACATGGATTGGCTCTGATCCACAACCGGTTCTCAATGCAGAAAGACCGGCATTGCCTAAAACTTCAGTGACATGGGAAGTTAATGAAAGCAGTGATCAAGCCTGGAAATCATGGGTGCAAACTGCTGTAGAGCGCATTCACAATAATGAACTAGATAAAGTTGTTTTAGCTCGCGATGTTGTGGGAACTTCACACAGTGCAATCGATGCCCGCTCAATCTTGCACACATTAGCTGCTGAATATCCTTCAACGTGGAACTTCTCTGTAGCAGGTTTAGTGGGAGCAACTCCTGAACTTCTCCTGCGTTTAACCAAGAGCATGGTCACCTCACGCGTCTTGGCCGGAACCATTAGCAAAACTGGAGATGATGAGCGAGATTTGGCTCTTGCTGCATCACTTGCCAGATCATCTAAGAATTTAGAAGAGCATGAATATGCAGTTCGCTCAGTTGCAGATGCCATTGAACCTTTCTGCACATCCATTAACGTTCCTGAATCTCCCTTTGTGTTGCACTTAGCAAATGTTATGCACCTTGCCACCGATGTGACTGGGGCACTTGCTGAAACTTTGGCTCACGTTGATGCCTTCACGATCTTGGAGCAACTTCATCCTTCCGCTGCAGTGTGTGGCACACCAAGGCCTAAAGCTGCCGCCCTTATTAATGAAATTGAAGCAATCTCTCGTGGTCGTTATGCAGGCCCTGTTGGTTGGATTGATGCTGCAGGAGATGGTGAATTAGGTATTGCACTTCGTTGTGGTCAGATTAAAGGTGATTCAATTCGAATCTTTGCTGGATGCGGAATTGTTGCTGGATCAGATCCGGTAAAAGAGTTAGCTGAAAGTGAAGCAAAGTTCATTCCAATGCGAAGTGCCTTGCTTTAAATAGAGTTCATCGATTCATAAATAGCTTTTAAGGAATCAGCATTCTGATCGCGTGATGGAACATTTGCCACAGTAATTGAAATTCCCTTAACAGGTGCTTTCAAGGTCTTCTTAAGTTCATCTACAGATAAAATAGTTGAAGCCGAGATGCCCATGGCCGTTGCAATTGCTGCTGGATCAAGGCCGTGTGGCGTGCCAAAGACGCTTTCAAAGCCATCCACACCACGTTGTGGCAGAGTTGAAAATATCCCTCCGCCATCATTGTTAATAACAATAAAAGCGCAGTTAATCTCTTCGTGATGTATCAATCCAGTGAGATCGTGCAAGAAAGATAAGTCACCGAGCACAGCAAATGTTTGCTTGCTTGCCGATGCAATACCAAGTGCTGTGGAGATATTGCCATCAATGCCAGCAAGTCCACGGTTAGCATGAGTTGTCACACCCGAGCGCGGTGTTGCAAAACCCTCTAAATCTCGGATGGGTCTAGAAGATGAAACAAAGAGAGTGGAGCCTTCAGGTAAATTCGCAGCTATTTCTTTTGCAATAACGGCCTCAGTGAAACCAGTTAAATCATCAATGTTCTTGGCACAGCGATCAGCGTATTTATCCCACTGCTCAAGCCACTCAGGAGATGCTTTATGGGTTTTGAGCTCTGGAATCTGCGTGAAGCGCTTATCTGCATGCCTGTCACTATCTACAGT
>CALBFE010000016.1 GCA_937888825.1 uncultured Actinomycetes bacterium
CATCAATGCGTCCATGGGGCGAATTCCTGCACTCCAAGGGTTACACCGTTCGAGTCCCATTACTTCCGGGACATGGAACGAAACCTGAGGATCTCAATAAAGTGAAATGGCAAGAATGGCCAGCAAAAGTTCAATCTGAATTAGATGAACTATTCAAAAGCTGCGATCAAGTTTTCGTTGCTGGTTTATCAATGGGTGGGGGAACGGCTCTTAATGTCGCTCAATCAAATAATGAGCGAATCGCAGGTCTGATTTTAGTAAACCCCATGATTCATGTTGCTTTCTTGCCGCATCAATTGGCCTACCTAATCTCACACTTTCAAAAACTTCGCTCCAGTGTTGGAAATGACATTAAGCGTCCTGGGATAACAGAGCATGGCTATGACGCGCTACCTACTCGCGGGATAGCTGAATTACTCAAAATGCTCAAAATCACTCGTAAGAATCTGAGCCAGATAACTGTTCCAGTTCAACTTTTTCACTCAGTAGAAGATCACACCTTGCCAGTTTCAAACACTGAGATAGTTATGGCCGGTCTGGGTTCTGTGAACAAGTCTCGCATTGAGTTAGTCAACAGTTACCACGTTGCGACTTTGGATTATGACCAGGAGTTAATTTTCCAGAACTCACTTACCTTTATCCAAGGCCTACAAAAGAGCTCTTAAAGCTCCAATACTTTTCTGTGCGCCTAGTTGAACTTACTGAAGTGGACCGTACTGGGATCGAACCAGTGACCCCCACAATGTCAATGTGGTGCTCTACCGCTGAGCCAACGATCCTTGCTTGAGTGCGAAATCATACCTCACGAAAATATGTGGTGATTAGCGGTTGTAGTCATCCTCGATACGCTCAATATCATCTTCACCAAAGTATGAGCCGCTCTGGACCTCAATGAAAACAACTGGCTCGCTTCCAATGTTTGCTAAGCGATGAAGCTCGCCTTGGGCGATATCAATTGAATCTCCAGCTGACATTTCAAATTCAAGGCCATCATGAGTGACCTTTGCTTTGCCGCTGACGATGAACCAATGCTCGGCACGGTGTTGGTGGCGTTGATATGAAAAGCGAGCACCAGTATCAACAACAATTCGCTTTACTTTGTAATCAGAACTTTCAGACAAGATTTCATAGTGACCCCACGGTCTGACGTCTTCGCCCATGAACTCTTCCTTTTACTCGTTCTACTAATGGAGGTCGGAACGGGATTTGAACCCGTGTAGAGGGATTTGCAGTCCCTTGCCTCGCCTCTCGGCCATCCGACCAAAAACTAACGCCGTTCATTTTTCACGTGAACGGCGATCAGTTTTGAGAGCGGACGACCGGGTTCGAACCGGCGACCTGAACCTTGGCAAGGTTCCGCGCTACCAACTGCGCTACGTCCGCGAGGAGAGCAAATCTATCGTAGGTGAGGCCATAGCGCCAAAGTGGGAATTCAATGACTACCGTTGCCTTGTGAGTTCTTCGAAGAATGCGCCTGTTTTTTGGATGAATGGGCGGTTGGCAACTGGCCTATCGCAGGTTTCAAATGATCCGTCATCTTTAGAAGATGGGGGATTCTGGGCAGTCTCATCAACTTTTGAAGGCGCGTTTCAAGCTTTCAAGTTTGATCATGTTGTTGAATCAAACTTTCCAACTTCACCGTGGCAGAAAATAGAAGGCCAGTGGTCAAGTAGTTTGAATGAAAGTGAATATGTTGGATATGTGAAGAAAGTGCAGGAGCACATTGCACAAGGCTGGGTGTATCAAGTTAATGCTTGTAGAGAAATATCTATTGATGTTGAAGCACAAGATCTACGGGGTCTGTTTTCTAAGATTCTAGAAGGCAACCCCGCACCGTGGGCTTCATATTTAGAAGCTCCAGGAATCAACATTGCTTCTGCTTCACCTGAGCTCTTTCTAAAACGAGAGGGCAAGCGAATTCGCACTTCCCCTATCAAGGGAACGGCACCAGTAGGCACAGTTGATTTT
This sequence comes from uncultured Actinomycetes bacterium, assembly GCA_937888825.1. Classification (GTDB taxonomy): domain Bacteria; phylum Actinomycetota; class Actinomycetes; order Nanopelagicales; family Nanopelagicaceae; genus Planktophila. The sequence continues at coordinate 1,969 of CALBFE010000016.1, forward strand.
GGTGTGAAAGATAAAGCCGAGAACGTCATGATCGTTGATTTAATGCGAAATGATTTAGGGCAGATTTGTAAGAGTGGCAGTGTCACCGTTCCGCGCTTGTTATCAACGGAAGCTCATCCAGGCCTGGTGCACTTGGTTTCAGATATTGAAGGCGAACTCAAAGATGAAAGTACTTGGACAGAAATCTTTGCCCGTTTGAGTCCTCCAGGATCAATTAGTGGTGCTCCTAAATCATCCGCCGTCTCTGTTATTAAAGAGAATGAGGGAAAGCGCGGACCTTATTGCGGGGCGTTGGGTTGGGTGCAAGGGGATATGTGTGAACTTTCAGTTGCTATTCGAATCTTTTTTAAAGATGACAAACTGCGATTTGGTACCGGTGCTGGAATTACTTGGGCCAGCATGGCAAATGATGAGTGGGAAGAAACTCAACTAAAAGCCAGACGTTTAGTCTCACTTGCTGGGGGTGTTCTTTGAAAGTGATTTATAACGGTGAATTAAGAAACATTGCTGATGTGCCAGCATCAAGTGCTGGATGGCTAGATGGTGAAGGAATATTCGAAACCATTAAGAGCGTTGGGAACAGGGCATTCTCATTATCTAGGCACATTGCACGAGCGCAACGCTGTGCATTGGCTCTCGGGATTTCAATCCCAAGCTTTGAGCAGATTTCACAAGGTGTGACTGATTTGTTTGCCTCAGTTCCACAAGGCTTAGGAATGCTGCGGATCTCATTTGATAATCACGGGAACTGGTTGGCAGTTCACATGCCTTATGCAGAACAAGAGAAAAGCTGTGATGTGCGAGTGCATCCACAAGCAGTTATTGGCGATGCCCATAAAAGATTTCCATATACAAGCCGTCTTGAGATTCTCGAACAAGCCCGCCTCGCTGGCTTTGATGATGCAATTGTCATCAATGCCATTGGCAATATCAGTGAGGGCTCAGTTACAAATCTGATTGTCCACATTGATAGTCGATGGGTAACAGCGCCAACTACTGATGTTGTATTGCCTGGAATTATTCGAGAAATCTTGATTGAAAATGAGCTGGTTGCCGTTGAGAGCATCCCCGCAGATCGGCTTTCAGAAATCACTTCTGCCTTCCTTATTAGTAGTTTGCGTTTATCTCATGCGATTTCATCGATTGATTCACGGCCGTTGCATCTTTCACACGCCTTCGGAGAAGAAATAAAGGCGTTGGCTCATAAGTATTCGGTAGGCTAGCCACATGATTCAGGTAAGCGTTGATGGTGCTTCACGCTCCATAGAGGCAGATCAACGCCCCACCCATCTTTTTTCTGATAACAAGGAAGTCGTTGTTTGTCGTATTAATGGCGTTCTTAAAGATCTTTGGACTGATCTGCAAGAAGGCGATGTTGTTGAATCCATTTTAATCAACTCACCTGATGGTCTCTTCGTTCTTCGCCACTCAACTGCCCACGTTATGGCACAGGCTGTGCAAGAAGTTTTCGCTGATACAAAGCTAGGTATTGGTCCACCGATTAAAGATGGCTTCTATTACGACTTTGACCCAAAGACACCGTTTAATCCAGATGATTTAACCAAGATTGAAAGCGTTATGCGCAAGATTGTTAAAGATGGTCAGCGCTTTCGCCGCCGTGTTGTTACTGAAAAAGAAGCATTGGCTGAACTTTCACATGAGCCATATAAGTGCGAACTCATTGGTATAAAGGGGCCAGCAGGAGAAGAAGCAAGTGTTGAAGTTGGGGGAGCAGAGCTCAGCATCTATGACAACTTAGGTCGTGATGGAAATCCGGTGTGGGCAGATTTATGTAGAGGTCCACATCTACCTTCAACTAAACACATCCCTGCATTTAAATTGATGCGAAGTGCTGCAGCATATTGGCGCGGATCTGAGAAGAATCCAATGCTCCAGCGCATCTATGGCACAGCATGGCCATCACAAGATGAACTTAACGCTCACTTAGAACTTCTAGCAGAGGCCGAAAAGCGAGATCACCGTCGCCTTGGAACTGAGTTAGACCTGTTTTCATTTCCTGAAGAGATTGGTTCTGGTCTTGCAGTCTTTCATCCCAAGGGCGGAATCATTCGCCGGGCGATGGAGGATTACTCACGCAAGCGCCATGAAGAAGAAGATTATGAGTTTGTCTATTCACCTCATTTAACTAAGGCTGCTTTGTTTGAGAAATCAGGCCACTTGGATTGGTATTCCGAGGGAATGTATCCACCGATGATCATGGATGAAGAGCTCCATGCCGATGGCACTATTAAAAAGCCTGGCCAGCAGTATTACATGAAGCCAATGAACTGTCCGTTTCACAACCTTATTTTCCAAGCCCGTCAACGCTCATATCGCGAGCTTCCACTTCGCTTATTCGAATTCGGAACTGTGTATCGCTATGAAAAATCTGGTGTGCTCCATGGCATCACTCGTGCTCGTGGCTTTACTCAAGATGATGCACATATCTATTGCACAAAAGAGCAGATGGCAGATGAGTTAGATTCACTATTAACTTTCGTACTTAACCTTTTGCGTGATTATGGCCTTAATGATTTCTACCTTGAACTTTCAACCAAGAACCCAGAAAAATTTGTGGGGGAAGATTCAGATTGGCAAGAGGCTACAGAGACATTGCGCAAAGCTGCCGTTGCACAGAAGCTGGAACTTGTTTTAGATGAGGGTGGCGCAGCGTTCTATGGTCCAAAGATTTCTGTTCAAGCTAAAGATGCCATTGGTCGCACATGGCAGATGTCAACGATTCAAGTGGATTTCCAACTGCCGCAGCGCTTTGAACTTGAATACTCAGCTGCAGATGGTTCACGCCAGCGCCCAGTAATGATTCACCGCGCTCTTTTTGGTTCGATTGAAAGGTTCTTTGGTGTTCTCACCGAGCACTACTCAGGTGCGTTTCCACCATGGCTTGCGCCAGTCCAAGCAGTGGGTATTCCTGTAGCTGAAGCTTTTGCAGACTATTTAGCTGATGTCATTAAGCAGATGAAGAAAGCTGGCATTCGCGCCGAGCTAGATGCATCCGATGATCGCATGCAAAAGAAGGTACGAAACGCACAAATGCAAAAGGTGCCATTTATGGTTATTGCAGGTGAAGAAGACATGGCAGCTGGCGCAGTCTCATTCCGATATCGCAATGGCGAACAGAAAAATGGAATTCCGATTGCCCAAGCAATTGCTGAAATTCAAAAAACCGTAGCAGAGCGCACTCAGGTTTAATCATGCATATCGATGGCGCAGGAATGCCTGATGGTTGGCAACGCCTATGGGCACCGCACCGTCTTGAGTATTTACGTGGTGAAAACCGCCCATTAGACGGCAATGAAGTTCAGTGCCCTTTCTGTCGCATCCCCACATTAAGTGATGAAGAAGGCTTAATTGTTTACAGAGGCATCAGCGCATATGTTGTAATGAATTTGTATCCATACAACCCAGGACATTTGTTGGTGTGTGCTTATCGGCACGTTGCTGATCTAACGAATTTAACTGATGATGAGCGTAATGAGATTTCTTCGCTCAGTGCTCATGCGATGAAAACTATTCGCAAAGTTTCATCGCCCGCTGGATTTAACTTAGGCATGAATCAAGGTGCCATCTCTGGGGCTGGTGTCGCAGAACATATTCATCAGCACATTGTTCCGCGCTGGAGTGGGGACGCTAACTTCATGCCAATTATTGGTAAAACTAAAGTGCTGCCGCAACTGCTTAATCTGACACGAGAAGAGATAGCTGCGGCTTGGTAGTTCTAACCTAGTTCAGATAGATAGTTTTGTATTACGTCTAGACCAATACCTTTATCAATCACTAACGGGATGGCTGGGAAAAGTACGCCAGCAGCAAATGCACCTTCACCCATTGATGTAACAAGTTCTAAATATTCATCACGAAACTCTTGCACTAAAGTTTCATGCTCTGGTTCGCATGGATTTCGTGTTGGGGGAGTTTTTGAGTAGTCGGTTATGACCATGTCAGAAAGTGAAATAAGGGCTCTAGGTGAACCATCCTCATCATGGAGAACTAGATATGGCGTTGCAACTTGATCAAAGACTCTCGTTGCCAACATAACGGCATCATCAAAATCTGCGCTATTTCCATCTAACTCAGTAACAATAATCATTCGCGGCGTTAGAAACTCATCAAATGATAGCCATTGATCAATGGTTTCTTGATCAATTCCCGTATTGGGATTAACAACAAAGAGTGCGCAGGAAATATCACCGTTTGCTTGTGTGCCAAGTGCGGCCCCTAGGGCTTTGGCAACTTCTTGCGGGTGGGCTGAAGGGTGGCCAAAGACGCAGAGATTGAGGGGCGATGTGGGATTCTGCACTAGGTCAGCCTACGATGTGCAGTGATGCTAAGTCGCTCTTTAAAACCAGCGGTTACGAGATTAATAACACCCGTAGCCTCATTCGCGCTGCGCATCGGAATCACTCCAAATGCCGTTACATGGGTGGGCGCCATGGGAGTTGTATGTTCAGCGCTCTATTTCTATCCTCGCGGTGATTTCTTCGTCGGAACTGCAGTGATCTTCTTTTTTGCTCTCAGCGATCTCTTTGATGGCACCATGGCACGTATTTCAAAAGCAGGGGCAAGTAAGTGGGGAAGTTTCCTTGATTCCACAATCGATCGTGTGACTGATTCAGCGATTTTGTTAGGTGTGAGTATTTACTTGATTAACAAGGGTGATCCACTGAGCTATGTTGTTATTGCCACCTTGGTAACTGGAATGCTTGTTCCATATATTCGTGCAAAAGCTGAAAGCTTCTCTATCATTTGCTCGGGTGGCATTGCAGAGCGCACTGAACGATTAATGATGGCCATGTCCGCCATCGCACTTGATGGTCTTGGAGTTCCCTACGTGTTGGCAGGTGGAATGTGGTTACTTGCTGTGCTTGGAGCGGTAACAGTAATTCAACGAATGTTGATTGTGCGTAGGGCTTTATCAGCGTGAGTGAGAATATTGTTTCCTGGGGTTATTTTGTAGCGTGGAGAATTCTGCGCTGGTTACCTGAAGTCTTCGTTTATTCACGAGCAAATGCTGCTGCTGACTACATGGTCAAGAAGAACGGTAAAAGCATTAAGCGCTTGCGTTCAAATCTTGCTCGCACGCAACCCAACATCACAGCCCTTGATTTAGATCTACTCGTCTATCGCGGTATGCAATCAGCTCTTCGATATTGGTGTGACACCTTTAGATTTCCTGACTGGTCGAAAGAGCAAATTCTTGGAACGGTTACATTCAATGACGAGAGCATTCTGATGGAAGCAGTTGCTGCTGGAAATGGCGCAATCGTCACATTGCCCCACTGCGGTAACTATGACCATGCAGCTGCATATTTCTGCGCTCGTGGAGCCAAGATAGTCACCGTTGCTGAGCATTTGAAGCCAGAGAAGTTGTTTAAGAAATTCATGCAATACCGCTCGGACTTTGGCATGGAATCTCTGCCTCTAGATGGCCGAGTCATTCCAACGCTGATGCAACGCATTAGAAGTGGTTGCGTGGTTGCACTTGCTGCAGATCGTGATTTATCGAAATCTGGAATTGATGTGAACTTCTTTGGTGGCCCAGCCAGAATGCCTGCGGGACCTGCACTTCTAGCTATTCGAACAGGTGCGCCGCTAATCAGTGCCTACGTTTCCTATACACAAACTGGAATCCATATTGATTTTACGCGCATTGAAATACCAACCGGAGGAACTGAAACTGAACGAGTAGCTGCGCTGGTACAAAAAAGCGCCGATCTATTTGCAGAAGGTATTGCTAAATACCCTCAGGATTGGCACATGATGCAACGCATTTGGATTGATGGCGATTTCAAGGATCGCGACTAATGCTGACGACGAAGTTAAAAATTGGAATTGTGTGTCCTTATGGTTGGGACACACCAGGAGGAGTGCAAAATCACGTCCGTGATCTAGCAGAGTTTCTTATCGCTTCTGGTCATTCGGTTTCTGTTTTAGCACCAGCAATAGATGAAGATAAATTGCCGGATTATGTTGTCAGTGCTGGTAAACCGATTTCTATTCCATATAACGGCGCAGTTGCGCGTGTGCTCTTCGGTCCGATTGCCTATGCCAGAGTGCGCCAGTGGATTGGTGGGGGAAATTTTGATTTGCTCCATTTACATGAACCTGCAATCCCGTCGATCTCACTTCTAGCGTGCTGGGCAGCAGAAGGCCCCATGGTTGGAACTTTCCATGCAGCAGCAAAGCGTCAGAAAGTGATTTTTGCAATCGGCCCTATTCTAGAACCTGCTATCGAGAAACTCTCAGTTCGTATTGCAGTATCTGAAGCAGCGCGCTTGACTCTTACAGATCACCTTGAAACTGACGCGGTAGTTATTCCTAATGGTATTTATGCCAAGCGATATTCAGATGGAACGGCGCAAGAGAAGTGGTCTGGAAATACCATTGGGTTCATTGGTCGATTTGAGGAACCACGCAAGGGTCTGCAAGTTCTAGTAGATGCACTACCAATAATTGTCCGGTTTGCCCCTGATGTGAAAGTCTTTGTTGCAGGACCGGGGGATCCTAAAGATTTTGAAAAAGAGATAGATCCACAGCTGCGTGATCGCTTTGAATTCCTAGGCAAAATCTCAGAGCAAGAAAAGGCAGATTTCATGTCTTCGGTTTCACTCTACGTGGCACCCAATACTGGAGGTGAATCATTCGGAATTATTTTGGCAGAAGCCCTTGCTGGTGGTGCCTGTGTAGTTGCAAGTGATATTCCAGCATTTGATTCTCTTTTAGGCGGCGGGAAGTATGGAGCCCTTTTTCAATCTGAGAACTCTACTGATTTAGCTAAAGTAATTATAGATTTGTTGCGTGACGAAGATAAGAGAAAGGTGTTAGCGATAGCAGGTAAGAAGCGAGCACAACAATTTGATTGGGAAGTAGTTGCCCAACAGATCTTCTCTATTTATGAAATGGGTATAGTTGGCGGCAAAGGCGTGACATTGGGTTCTGATCAGCGTTCTTGGAATCGATTCCTATCTCGTGATGAGGAGAAGCGATGAAGACATTGTTGTTTCTTGGCTTTCTACTTTTACTTGGTCTTTGGTATTTATCTTTTTCGGCCACACGCTTAGATCGCCTGCACCATCGTGTTGAAACTAGTTGGGCTAACTTAGATGTGTTATTGCAAAAGAGGGCAGCCATTGCGCTGGAGATCGCCCATAGTGATTTAGCTGATCCAGCTTCCTCAATGCTTCTCACAGGTGCTGCTTATCAGGCTCGAGATGCTGACATTAAGAACCGTTCTATGGCAGAGAGCGGTTTATCTGGAGCTTTAGGTCTACTCATTTCCGATGGATTGCCCCATGCAACTGAATCAGAGCAAGCCTTATTGCAGGAGCTCTCTGCTTTAACCTCAAAGATACGAGTGGCAATTTCCATCCACACCGATGCCGTTTCATCCACGGTTATGGTGCGTCGCAAGTTTGTTGTGAGAACTTTCAGATTGGCTGGCAAAGCGCCATTGCCTGTTACCTATGAGTTCGAGTCCGATGTTTTATAAGCGCTCAGTTATAGCCGTGGTTTCCATTTTTCTGCTAACTGGTTGCTCTGCTCTTCCAACCGTCGCGCCCATCTATGCCGAACGCAATGTCCTTAGCGGTCGAGAAGGAACCAATGGTCCGGTCCTAGCTGTGAAGGTTGATGATACAAATGCGGCGCACCCACAAATTGGTCTAGAGGATGCTGATGTTGTCTATATTGAACAAGTTGAGGGTGGGTTGACGCGCATTGCAGCGATTTATTCTTCTGTGATTCCCCAGCGTATAGGACCAGTTCGAAGTGCCCGTATCTCTGATATCGAGATCTTGAATCAATATGGTCGTGTTGCATTTGCCTATAGCGGTGCACAAAAAAAACTATTGCCAGTTATTGCTGCAGCAAATCTACAAAATCTAGGGGCACAGGCGCAACCACCATCTATATACACAACTGATCCCAATCGAAACTCACCTTTTGCCATGGTGCTTCGCGCAGATCTATTGATGGCCAAGGTTATTGAGAAGAACTATCAAATTACCACAGCAAATAATGTTGGTTGGAGTTTTGGTGATGCACCTGAAGGCGGCAAGCTAACGGAGTCAGTGATTATGCATTGGCCAGCCACTAGATATAGCGCAAGTTGGTCGGAGTCAGAATCTCGTTGGTTACTCTCACATAACTCAAAAAGCAATGTTGCAGATTCCGGAGTAATCCTGGGCCCCACAACTTTAGCTATTCAAATGGTTTTAATTACAGACTCTGAGTATGGAGACAAATTCGGTGGCGTGACACCGTTTTCGCAAACCGTTGGTAATGGACGGGGTTTTATTTTGCGCGATGGTAAAACCTATGCAGCTCTATGGAATCGGGCATCTGAAGGCATTGGTACTACGTGGACTTTGACCGATGGAAGTGAAATCAAATTTGCCCCCGGTCAGATTTGGGTAGCCTTGACCGATAAGGAGCCTGATTTCACCTATATAACTGCGAGCGCGAAACCCACAAAGACAAAGTAGGATGTTCCTCTACACAGGCGAAGGTGAGTAAAGAAGAGATGTCAGAAGTAAAAGGCACGGGGCGAGTAAAGCGCGGCATGGCAGAGATGCTCAAAGGCGGCGTCATCATGGATGTCGTAAATGCTGAGCAAGCAAAGATTGCCGAAGATGCCGGCGCAGTTGCTGTTATGGCGCTGGAGCGCGTACCTGCAGATATCCGTGCTCAAGGCGGAGTAGCTCGTATGTCTGATCCTGACATGATCGAAAAGATTCAAGCAGCAGTCTCAATCCCTGTGATGGCCAAAGCACGTATTGGTCACTTCGTTGAAGCTCAAGTTTTGCAATCTCTCGGTGTGGATTACATCGATGAGTCAGAAGTTTTAACTCCTGCAGATTATGAAAACCACATCGACAAGTGGGATTTCACTATTCCTTTTGTTTGCGGTGCTACAAATCTTGGTGAGGCACTTCGCCGAATTAATGAAGGCGCAGCAATGATTCGCTCTAAGGGTGAAGCTGGCACAGGCGATGTTTCTAATGCAATGCAACACATGCGAAAGATAGGCGGGGAAATTCGTCGCCTTTCTTCAATGCGCGAGGATGAACTCTATGTTGCAGCTAAAGAGCTTCAAGCTCCTTATGAATTAGTTAAAGAAGTAGCACAAAGTGGCAAACTTCCAGTTGTTCTCTTTACTGCCGGTGGAATTGCAACTCCAGCAGATGCGGCGCTAATGATGGCCATGGGCGCAGATGGTGTGTTCATTGGCTCAGGTATTTTCAAATCTGGAAATCCAGCACAACGCGCAGCAGCGTGTGTGAAGGCAACAACATTTTGGCAGGATGCAAAGGTTGTTGCTGATGCATCTCGTGGTTTGGGTGAGGCGATGGTGGGTATTAACGTCGCAGATCTACCAGCCCCACATCGTCTTGCCGATCGCGGCTGGTAGTTCACTTCTCTCATGAAGGTCGGAGTTCTCTCACTCCAGGGTGATGTTCGCGAGCATGTGAGTGCTTTGATTGCTTGCGGCATTGATCCCATTGAAGTGCGGTCAGAATCAGAGCTAGCAGAAATTGATGCCCTCATTTTGCCTGGGGGAGAATCAACAACTATTGCTCAGCTCTCTGAGATCTTTGGAATCTATGAACCTATTAAGCAGCGAATTGAAGCAGGTATGCCTGTTTATGGATCATGCGCGGGAATGATTTTGTTGGCAGATTCAATTTTAGATGCCAAGCAAGGACAGAAAACCTTTGGTGGATTAGATATCACTGTGCGCAGAAATGCTTTTGGTCGCCAAGTTGATTCATTTGAAACAGATATCTCTTTTGATGATGGATCTAGTGATTTGATTAAGGCGGTATTCATCCGCGCCCCGTGGGTGGAAAGGGTTGGGGTTGGCGTGCAAGTATTGGCTTCAGTTGATTCGCACCCCGTGGCCGTGCGCTCTGCAACTCTCCTTGCTACTTCTTTTCATCCAGAGCTAACGGCAGATCATCGGATTCACCGCTACTTTATTGAGGAAGTGGCAAAGCCTGCATTAGAGAAGGTAAAGTAAGTTTCATAATCAGCATTAATGAGATTGAAGGTGTAAGCGATGTCTGGCCATTCCAAGTGGGCGACGACCAAGCATAAGAAGGCGATTATTGATAGTCGTCGGGCTAAGGTTTTTGCAAAGCAGATTCGCGCAATTGAGGTAGCAGCACGCAATGGCGGCGCTGACATGGAAGGCAATCCAACTTTATTTGATGCTGTAACAAAGGCTAAGAAATCTTCAATGCCAGCAGATAACATCGATCGCGCAATCAAGCGCGGAGCTGGTTTAGAGGCTGGTGCTAAAGATTGGATCACGATTATGTATGAGGGCTATGGCCCAAGTGGTGTGGCAATCATGATTGAGTGTTTATCGGATAACCGCAATCGCTCTGCATCAGAGATCAAAGTTGCAGTAACACGCAACGGCGGATCCATGGCAGATCTTGGCTCGGTTTCATACCTTTTCAATCGCAAGGGCGTCATCATCGCTAACAAAGTTGATGGCTTAAATGAAGACAGAGTTCTTGAAGCGGTCTTGGATGCAGGCGCTGAAGAAGTTAATGATCTAGGTGAATCTTTTGAAGTTGTTTGTGAGCCAGTTGATTTGGTTCAAGTTCGAACTGCACTGCAGAGCGCGGGAATTGACTATGAATCAGCAGATTCTTCATTCCTGCCTTCAATGTCGATACCGCTAGATGCCGATGGGGCTAAGAAGGTATTCGAACTAATCGATGCAATTGAAGAGCTCGATGATGTGCAAAACGTCTATAGCAATTTTGATGTTTCAGATGAGGTTATGGCGAGCCTGGAATAAGTTCGTCATAGGTAAGGCCTAGGCTAGAAACCTTGCAAGGAACCTAAGGAAATGGTGGCCATGATGCGCGTACTAGGGATTGATCCTGGTCTAACGCGCTGCGGTATCGGAATCGTTGAAGGTAGCCCTGGATCACCGCTCAAGATGGTCGGTGTTGGTGTTGTCATGACGCCAGCGGATATGGCCCTTGAAAACCGCTTACTTGAAATTGATAAAGGTTTAAATGAATGGATTGCTTTGTGGAATCCAGATGTCATCGCAGTAGAGCGAGTTTTTGCACAGCACAACGTGCGCACAGTAATGGGTACTGGCCAAGCTGCTGGCATCGCATTACTAATTGCCGCTAAAGCTGGAATACCAGTCATGATGCACACACCCAGTGAAGTCAAAGCTGCAGTGTCAGGATCAGGTCGTGCTAATAAAGCACAAGTTGCTCAGATGGTGCAAAAGATTCTCAACCTTGATTCAATCCCTAAACCTGTTGATGCAACTGACGCGCTGGCACTTGCAATTTGTAATATCTGGCGAGGCGGAGCAACGGCTCGAATTAATCAAGCTGTCGAAGAAGAAAAGTCTCGCCTGAGAAAACTGCGTGGATAAATGATTTCAACTCTTAGCGGAACCATTCGTTCTCTATCTCAAGACAAATTAGTCATTGAGGTTGGGGGAGTGGGATTAAGTGTTTTAATAAATCCACCAACATCTTTGGCATTGACTCTAGGTGCACAAACAACTCTCTACACATCACTTGTTGTGCGTGAAGATTCTTTGACTTTGTTTGGGTTTTTAAGTGAAGAGGTGCGTAATCTTTTTGAACTTGTCCAGACTGTTTCTGGCGTTGGTCCAAAGGTGGCGCTATCAATCATGGGGGCTCTCACCCCTGAAGATTTAGCGCGTGCTATTTCACAGGAAGACACATCTGCTATTGAGCGGGTTCCTGGGATTGGTAAAAAGGGAGCACAGCGTATGATTTTGGAGTTGAAGGGCAAGCTCAATGATCTTTCATCTGGTGCAACATATAAGGGACATCAACCACCATGGCGCGAACAACTACTCAGTGCACTGGTCTCACTTGGATTTTCCCCTAAAGAATCAGATTCTGCAATTAGCTATGTAGTCAATGATTTACAGGGCAATGATCAAGACCCAGCAACGATGCAATTAAGTGAGCTGCTCAAGTTAGCTCTGGCCAGCGGAAAGAGTTCACGTGGCTGATAATCAGGAGCGCTTAGTGGGCTCACATATTAAAGGCGAAGAATCAGCGCTAGAACAAGCGCTGCGTCCTAAGACCCTCAAGGATTTCATTGGCCAGCATCGCGTGCGCGAACAGATAGATGTCTTACTAACTGCTGCGCGACATAGAAATAGCCCAGCTGATCACATCTTGCTTTCGGGCCCACCGGGATTAGGTAAAACGACTTTGGCGCTGATTTTAGCTAGTGAGATGCAAGCGCCTATTCGCATTACAAGTGGACCAGCAATCACACATGCAGGGGATTTAGCAGCCATTCTTTCCTCCCTTGTTGAAGGCGAAATTCTTTTTCTAGATGAGATTCACCGTCTTCCTCGCCCAGCAGAAGAGTTGCTGTATTTAGCAATGGAGGATTTTCGAGTAGATGTCATTGTGGGCAAGGGCCCTGGGGCTACTGCGATTCCATTACAGCTTCCACATTTTACTTTAGTAGGTGCAACTACTCGAGCAGGTTTATTGCCTGGACCTTTGCGAGATCGTTTTGGTTTCACTGCCCATCTTGATTTCTATGCAGACTCAGAGTTAGCCCAAGTTATTTCTAGAAGTGCGCAGTTACTTGAGATCGATATTCACACAGATGCAATTACAGAGATTTCTGGCAGATCACGTGGCACACCACGTATTGCCAATCGCTTGCTTCGCCGCGTGCGCGACTACGCGCAGGTCAATGCCAGCAAATCCATCTCACTCAAAGATGCCCGCGCAGCACTTGAAATGTATGAAGTAGATGAGATCGGATTGGATCGTCTCGATCGCGGCGTATTGGTGGCCTTAGTTGAGCGCTTCAATGGCGGACCTGTGGGGCTTTCCACCCTGGCTATTGCTGTGGGCGAAGAAGTTGAAACCGTTGAATCAGTTGCTGAGCCATTCTTAGTTCGAAACGGCCTTATGGCTAGAACTGCGCGTGGAAGAGTTGCAACCGCTGCTGGTTTTGCCCATATAGGACGAACACCACCTGCTGCCTTCGCCTCGCTTTTCGACACACCAGCACCTGACGCCTAGACTCTGCACCTATGTCTACAACTACTAAACCAGTAAAGACGACTGCCCGTCCAGCGCGCTCATTGGCAATCCTGGCCCTAGTGCTCATCGCACTTACAGGTCTTGTCTTTGTTCAAGGCGCTACCGCAGTACGTCTAGGTCTTGATCTTCGAGGCGGAACTTCAGTCACTCTTCAACCACGTATCGCAGTGGGTGAGAATGGAAAAGTTACCAACGAAGCAATCGACCAAGCAGTCTCCATCATCCGCCAGCGCGTTAACTCACTCGGTGTTGCCGAATCTGAAGTAGCTGCGCAGGGAAGTGGTACTAATCGTCAGATTGTTATCTCAGTTCCAGGAGATACAGGTCGTCGCGTAGTTGAGTTAGTGGGACAAACTGCAGAACTTCGATTCCGCCAAGTGTTGGCTAATGCAGCATCAACTGGAGCCGCTGATCCTGCTGCAACCCCAACTACTGGAGTAAGTGCAGAAGTAAATGCAGAGTTTGCTGCCCTTGATTGTACAAAGTCTGAAAATCTTCAAGGATCCGGAGCCGATGCACCAGAGGACACAATCGTTTCTTGTGATCGCGCTGGTTTGTCTAAATATATTTTGGCGCCAGCAGAAGTTCTAGGTCGTCAGATTTCAAAGGCATCTGCAGGACTTGATACACAAAGTGGTAACGCTTGGTATGTAAGTCTTACTTTTAATGGTGAAGGCACAGCAGCCTTCGGCGCAATCACCTCACGTGTAACTTCTTTGCCTTCTCCACTTAACCAGGTAGCAATCGTTCTTGATGGTTTGGTTGTTTCTGCTCCAAGAATTAATGAAGCTATTCCATCTGGAAGTGCACAAATCACTGGAAGCTTCACACAGTTAGAGGCGCAAGATTTAGCTAACGTTCTTAAATACGGCGCATTGCCACTTGCATTTGATCGCGGAGAAGTCCAGCAAGTTTCCCCAACTCTGGGTGCTGATCAACTTAACGCTGGTCTACTAGCAGGAGGTCTTGGCCTAGGCCTAGTTCTTCTCTACTCACTTCTCTACTACCGAGGTTTGGGTCTAGTAACTGTTGGTTCACTGGCTGCGGCTGGCTCCCTCGTTTATCTACTCTTCTTACTTCTAGGTAAGTGGATCGGATTCACATTAACTCTTGCAGGTATTGCGGGAGCAATTGTCGCAATTGGTGTGACTGCCGACTCATTTATTATTTACTTCGAGCGTATTCGAGATGAAATTCGCGAAGGTCGTTCTTTGCGCACTGCCGTTGAAACTGGTTGGAACCGAGCACGTAGAACGATTCTCGTGGCCGACTTCGTTTCGATTATCGCCGCCGTCTTGCTGTATTTCTTTGCAGTAGGTGGAGTACGGGGATTTGCATTTACTCTAGGTTTAACAACACTTGTTGACTTAATTATTGTCTTTGTCTTTACAAAACCACTTGTGACGATCCTTGCCAAGATGAACTTCTTTGCATCCGGTCATCCTCTTTCAGGATTATCAGCCAAGAGCACTGGAACACTGCCAGTAGCAAAGGAGGTATAAGAAATGTCAAAGCTTTCAGGTCTAGGTGGCCGTCTCTACCGTGGTGAAACATCCATTGAAATCATCGGACGTCGTCGTCGTTGGTATGCAGTTTCCGCCCTCTTCATTTTGCTCTCTATCGGTGCACTGAGCCTGCAAGGCCTGCACTTAGGTATTGAGTTCAAGGGTGGTTCTTCTTTCACAGTAACTAAGGCCGGCGGTTCTGTTGAAGATGCGCGTTCTGCAGTAGCTGCAGCAGGAGTTCCTGGAGAAGCAATTGTTCAGACAATTGGTAGCGATAAGATTCGCGTTCAAACAGGTGCTCTAGATACTGCACAGAACAATGCAGTCCAAGATGCACTTGCCGCTAAGTTCTCTGTTGCAGTTGAATCAATTGATACTCAAATCATTGGACCTTCATGGGGCAAGGAAATTACTCGCAAGGCTCTTTACGGTCTCTTTGGTTTCTTGATCTGCGTGATGATCTATCTTGCGATGGCTTTTGAGCCGAAGATGGCAATTGCGGCAATTGCGGCAGTAGTTCACGACGTGTTCATTACCGTGGGTATCTATGCTCTCGTTGGATTTGATGTTACGCCAGCTACGGTTATCGGCTTCTTAACAATTTTGGGTTATTCGCTCTATGACACGGTCGTTGTTTTCGACAAGATTCGCGAGAACACTCGCACGATCACGGCTAGCTCAAAGAGTACTTACTCACAGGCTACTAACTTGGCGGTTAATCAAACAATCGTTCGTTCGATTAACACATCTGTAATTGCGTTGCTTCCTGTAGGTTCAATTCTCTTTGTTGGCGCAGGACTACTTGGCGCTGGTACTTTGAAGGATCTCTCACTAGCCCTCTTTATCGGCTTAGCAGTGGGTACCTATTCTTCAATCTTTATCGCTCCTCCTGTACTTGCGCAGTTGCGCGAGAAAGAGCCTGCAATGCAAGCACTCGCCAAGCGTGTTAATGGTCGCGGTGCACCAGTTGGTGCAGCAATACCTGCACCTGCGGTTACAGAAGAGCGCCGTGGCCCACGTAATCAACCAAAGCGTAAACATCGCAAATAGCGGTACCTAAATGGATACTTTGATTGCACCAGTTATAAGTGCGCTCAAAGAGCACCATGCAACGAATAACTTTGATGATGTTGAACGCGCTTTTATTGTTGCTGAAAGGGCACACGATGGGCAACTTCGAAAGTCTGGTGATGCATACATAACTCACCCAGTTGCTGTTGCCAATATTTTGGCCGAGCTAGGGCTGACCTCTGAAGCAATTATTGCTGCGCTTTTGCATGACACTGTAGAAGACACTGCGTACTCATTAAAAGAACTACGCCGTGACTTTGGCGATGAGATTGCTGGTTTAGTAGATGGCGTGACAAAGCTAGACAAGCTCACCTATGGTCCAACGGCTGAAGCAGAGACTGTGCGCAAGATGGTTGTTGCCATGTCTAGAGATATTCGCGTCTTGGTTATCAAGCTAGCCGATCGACTACACAACGCTCGCACATGGAAATATGTGTCGCCAGAGAACGCTCAGCGCAAAGCCCGTGAGACGCTAGATATCTATGCACCTCTTGCTCACCGCTTAGGTATGAATGCGATGAAGTGGGAGTTAGAAGATCTCTCTTTTGAGGTATTAGAGCCAAAAAAGTTTGAAGAGATTTCACGATTGGTTGCTGAGCGCTCACCTTCTCGCGATAAATTAACGCACGATGTAATCGAGATTGTTACACAAGATTTAGATGCTGATGGAATCAAGGCAACTGTTACTGGGCGCCAAAAGCATTTCTTTTCGGTCTATCAAAAGATGGTGGTTCGCGGCCGTGAGTTCAATGACATCTATGACTTAGTTGGAATCCGGGTATTAGTGGAAGATGTCCGTGATTGCTACGCAGTTCTAGGCGCAATCCACGCTAGATGGAGTCCAGTTCCTGGTCGATTTAAAGATTACATCGCTATGCCCAAGTTCAACTTGTATCAATCACTTCACACAACTGTGATTGGACCAACTGGTAAAGCTTTTGAAATCCAGATTCGAACATTGGACATGCACTCACGTGCTGAGTTTGGTATCGCAGCGCACTGGAAATATAAGCAAGGTCCTGAAAACAATGAGACCTCTCCAGAAATGCTCTGGCTGCGACAGTTGCATGAGTGGCAGAAAGAAACTGAGGATCCATCTGAGTTTCTAGAAGCTCTGCGCTTTGATTTAGGAACACCAGAGGTTTTCGTTTTCACACCAAAGGGAAGCGTTATTGCTCTTCCAGGTGGTTCAACTCCGGTGGACTTTGCCTTCTCTGTCCATACTGATGTTGGTATTCGTTGCGCCGGTGCAAAAGTAAATGGACGCCTTGTTCCACTGGAATCACGGTTAAATAATGGTGATGTAGTTGAAATTGTTACTAACAAGGGTGAACACGCAGGACCAAGTCGAGATTGGCTCAATTTCGTTAAAAGTCCTCGCGCTCGTTCAAAAATTAGAGCCTGGTTTAGCAAGGAACGGCGCGAAGAAGCAGTTGATGCAGGACGTGAATCTATTGCCCGCCAGATGCGAAAAGCGGGGCTTCCGCTGCAAAAGATTTTTGCAGGTCACTCTCTTCTTGAACTAGCACATGAACTTCGCTATCCAGATATTGATGCGTTGTATTCAGCGGTAGGGGATGGCCATGTTTCAGCGGCCTCAATTATTGACAAGCTTGTTGTATCAATGGGCGCCGAGGATTCTCATCCAGAACCAACGATGGATACTTTCCCTTCGCGTGCTCCAACTACAAGACGCTCTAGCAATGCCATCGATGTTGAAGGCACAGATGATGTATTAGTGAAATTAGCACGCTGCTGCACCCCTGTTCCAGGTGATGCAATTATTGGATTTATCACTAAAGGCAGTGGAGTCTCTATTCACAGGAATGACTGCATTAATGCAGATGATTTAGTGCGAAACCAAAGCGATCGTATTGTTAATGTTTCTTGGCGTTTGGGTGCAGCTAGCGTTTTCTTAGTAAATATCCAAGTCGAAGCTTTAGATCGTGCTTCTTTATTAGCAGATGTGACACGTACGCTCTCAGATCAACAGGTCAATATTCTTAGTGCTGCAGTGAGCACATCTAAGGATCGCACAGCAATCTCACGTTTCACATTTGAAATGGCAGATGCAACACATTTAGATGCGGTGCTGGCAGCGGTAAGACATATTGAAGGTGTTTACGATGTTTATCGCACTACCAACAATTAATTAAATTCAGCTAAACCTTTTTGAGCTTCTTCTAGCCAGACCTTACGAGCTGCAGCAGACTCTCGAGCCTCTGTTGCCTTTTTAACATTTCCAGCAGTTTCTGATTTAGCAGCAACCTTTTCGTAGTTTTCGATTGATTCAGTCAATTGCTTAACAACCTCTACCGCGCGTGCCTTGGCAGCAGGATCTGTTTTGCGCCAGATTTCAGCTTCAGATTCCTTGAAGATACTCTCTACAGCCTGAACGCGGGCATCAAGGGATGCGCGCTTGTCGCGGTGAGTCATACCAATCTTACTCCAGGCGTTCAAATGATCGCGCAGAGTCTTTTTGGCCTCATCTAAGTTAGTAATAGGTAGAAGTGCCTCGATCTGCACAACTAACTCTTCGCGCTTTATAAGGTTTGCAGCCATAGTTGTGTCGCGCTTTTCTAGATCAGCGTTCTTAGCGCTGAAGAATTGATCTTGTGCGGCCTTGAATCTCGCCCACATCTTTGCGTCATCACTTGGTTTCCCACGTCCAGCAGCTTTCCAAGCATCCATAAGAGCTTTGAAACGCTTAGCAGTTGGCACCCACTCAGTTGATGTTGTTAATTTTTCTGCTTCCTCAATGATTAGCCTCTTGGCATCGACAACAACCTTTTGAACAGATTCAAGGGCAGCAAAATGTGTGCGACGACGCTTATCAAATTTATTGCGAGATGATGAGAAACGCTTCCAAAGATCTGCATCTGCCTTCTTATCTAGTCGAGGGGCAGATTTCCATTCATCAAGGAGAACCTTGAGCCGGTCACCAGTTACTTTCCAGCTATCAGATAGAGCAAGGCTTTCGGCCTCTGCAACAATCTTTTCCTTCTCAACAAGAATCTGTTCGCGGCGAGCAGACTTAGCTGCGATCTCTGCTGCCTTCTTAGCTTCATAGGCTTCGCGATGTCCTTCAATGAGTGGCTCAATCTGTTCAACTGATGCAGCAAGAGCCTCGAGATCACCAACACCGTTTAATTCTTTTACTTGCTCGCGCAGTTTCTTCACTGCTGCATAGGCATCTGATGGAACGAGTGCTCCACTTTTAATACGGGCTGCAAGGAGTGCAACTTCAGCTGCAAGGAGTTCAAATTTTCGAACAAAGTACGCCAGAGCTTCTTCGGCAGTCTTACCAGGATACGAACCCACTGCTATTTCACCGGAAGAGGTGCGAACAAAGACTGTTCCATCTTCGGCCACTCGGCCAAAGGCTGAAGGATCTCCGATTAATGCTGATGCTGCACTTGCATGTGGTGTTGGATTGAATTCGCTCATGGTGTGTTCCCTTTCAGCGCGTTGTTCTGATTTAGAACGTCGCTATCAGTGTGCGTGCTCACTCAAGGCGCACCTTGGATGAGCGTGAATCGTGCGGAGGTAAAAGGTACCCTGTCCAGGTGTGTGAGCGTCAATCGCTCCTATTTTGAGCGTGGGTGAAAGGGTGAAATCGATGCTGGTTGACTCATTTGCTGCCCCTATGTATGCCACTAACTGCTGGGTCATAGCTGCAAAGGCTGGCAGTGAGTGCGTTGTTATCGATCCAGGCATGCCCGATGTTTCACAGCAGTTGGATGAGATTCTAAAGAAGCACTCTCTCAAGCCTGTTGCAGTCATTGCTACGCATGGCCATCTCGACCACACCTTCTCTATTCAACCTGTTGCAGATGGATATTCCATCCCTGCCTATATTCACTCACTTGATCGCATCGCTCTTGCGTACCCAGAGCGATATTTGAGCCCAGAATTTGCAGCGACATTATCGGCTTTCGACTTTGCCGAACCTGGGGATGTAAGAGAATTGCGCAATGAGGAAGTTGTGGAGCTGGTGGGCATGAAATTTAAAGCCATCCACGCACCTGGTCACACACCAGGCTCTTTGATTTTTGTAGTCGATGATGAACTATTAGTCAGCGGCGATGTTCTCTTTGCTGGTTCGATAGGTCGCACTGATCTACCCGGTGGATCAGCCGAGGCGATGGAGCAAACTTTGCGCAAAAAGATTATGCCTATGTCAGATCACTTGCGAGTGCTACCTGGGCACTATGGCGAAAGCACCTTGGGGGCAGAGAAGAAGAGCAATCCTTATTTAATTGCTCTCAAAGGTCGCTACTAATGGCCGAACAAAAGATACAAGCGCCTAAAGGCGTGAGTGAATATGTTCCACCACGCTCTGCCGCTTTTGAATTTGTTCGCGAATCATTAATTGAGCCAGCGCGTAAGGCGGGTTATCAATTAATTGAACTACCAGTCTTTGAAGATACTGAACTCTTTACACGCGGTGTTGGCGAATCAACCGATGTTGTTTCAAAAGAGATGTATACATTCCAAGATCGCGGAAATCGCTCAATCACATTGCGTCCGGAAGGAACTGCAGGTGTGATGCGCGCAGTTATTGAACATGGATTAGATCGCGGTCAACTGCCAGCCAAGCTTTGGTATTCAGGTCAGTTCTTTCGTGCAGAGCGACCACAAGCCGGGCGATATCGCCAGTTCTATCAAGTGGGTATTGAAGCTATTGGATTAGATGATGCAGCTATTGACGCTGAAGTAATTGCCATTGCAGATGCTGGTTTCAAATCAATCGGTTTAACTAAATATCGATTAGAGATAACTTCATTGGGAGATGCTCAATCACGAGCTGCGCACCGAGTTGACCTAGTGAAATTTATTTCTAGCATGAGCTTGGATGAGGCAACAAGTGCGCGGGCAGCCCTGAACCCACTTCGTCTCTTCGATGACAAGCGTGCTGAGATAAAAGAAGCGATGGCCAAGGCGCCCTTATTAGCTGATTATTTGAATGAGAGTTCACGTGCACACTTTGAGCAAGTCAAGAAATATCTGGACGTCTTAGGTATTTCTTACATACTCAATCCACGCATGGTGCGCGGTCTGGATTACTACACCGGCACTACTTTTGAATTTGTGCATGAACTTCTAGGTGCCCAATCTGGAATTGGTGGGGGAGGTCGCTATGACGGTCTTATGGCAGAATTAGGTGGACAAGCCTTATCTGGAATTGGTTTTGGTTTAGGTGTTGATAGAGCCCTGCTCGCTGCAGAGGCCGAGGGCGTAATTAATGAAAATTCTTTTGCATCAGATTTATTCATTATTCCATTGGGTGAAGCAGCAAAAGAGATGGCGATGAGAATCGCTGGTGAACTGCGAGCTGCGGGAAAGAGCGTTGAAATTGCTTTCGGAGATCGAGCCTTGAAGGGTGCTATGAAAGGCGCGGATAAAAGCGGTGCACGCTATGTCATCGTTTTGGGGGATTCAGAGATTTCTAGCACAACGGTGGAGCTAAAAGAGATGAAAACTGGCGCCACTTCATCAGTTAAGATTGCCTCATTAATCAAGGCAATTTAACTATAGGGATGTAGAACGCAACCATGTTAAGAACTCACGACGCAGGCTCATTGCGCAAGGCCGATGCAGGAACAATCGTAACTTTGGCTGGTTGGGTTTCACGCCGTCGCGATCACGGTGGGGTTGCCTTTATTGATCTGCGCGATGCATCAGGTTCAGTTCAGGTAGTTATTCGCGATGAAAAGATTGCTGGATCCTTGCGTGCTGAATGGTGCTTGCTCATCACTGGTGAAGTCTTAGCTAGACCTGCTGGAAATGAAAATACAAATATTCCGACCGGTGAAATTGAAATTATGGGTGACACCGTTGTTGTTTTGAGTGAATCTGCGGCGTTGCCGTTTCCAGTTGATTCAGGAAATGATTCAGATATCAGCGAAGAAGTGCGCCTGAAGTATCGTTACCTTGATCTACGTCGCGAGAAGCCAGCGGCAAATCTGCGTTTGCGTTCAAAGGTGACTTCAGTAATCCGTAGAGTGATGGAAGATGAAGCGTTCCTTGAGATTGAAACGCCATATTTAACGCGCTCAACACCAGAAGGTGCCCGTGACTTCTTGGTTCCAGTGCGTCTGCAACCAGGTAGTTGGTATGCATTGCCTCAATCACCGCAGCTTTTTAAGCAGCTATTGATGGTGGCTGGAATGGAAAAGTATTACCAAATCGCACGATGTTTTCGCGATGAGGACTTTAGAGCAGATCGCCAACCTGAGTTCACGCAGCTTGATATCGAAATGTCATTTATTGATCAAGAGGACATTTTGGCTGTTGCCGAAAAAATTGTTGCGAAAATTTGGAGAGAAGCAGTTAATTACACAATTCCACTGCCATTACAGCGCATGACGTATGCAGATGCGATGTCTCGATATGGCTCAGATAAGCCAGATCTACGTTTTGGATATGAATTAAGTGAGCACACGCAGTATTTTGCACAAACAACATTTAGAGTTTTCCAAGCACCCTACGTTGGAAGCGTTGTTATGCCAGGGGGAGCAACTTCACCTCGACGTGAACTAGATGCATGGCAAGACTGGGCCAAGGCGCGCGGTGCTAAGGGTCTTGCATACATCTTGGTAAATGAAGATGGAACTTTAGGCGGACCTGTTGCAAAAAATCTTTCAGAACAAGAAGCAGCAGGAATTTCAGCAGCAGCTGGAGCAAAGGCCGGAGATGCAATCTTCTTTGCTGCAGGTGAGCGCACTGCATCGTTGAATTTATTAGGTGCGGTTCGTTTAGAGATTGGTAAGCGTTGCAATTTGATTCCTGCAGATAGGTGGGAATTCTTGTGGGTTGTTGATGCTCCAATGTTTGAACCAACAGATAACGGTGGCTGGACTGCTGTTCACCACCCATTTACTGGACCTAAGCCAGAGTTTGCAAAGAGTTTTGCTAAGGATCCGGCATCAGCTCTTGCCTATGCCTATGACATTGTTTTGAATGGAACCGAGCTGGGTGGTGGATCAATTCGTATCCATGATCGTCAAATTCAAAAAGATGTTTTTAACGTTATTGGTTTAAGTGATGAAGAAGCGCAAAGTAAATTCGGTTTCCTATTAGAAGCCTTCAACTACGGACCACCTCCACATGGTGGAATTGCATTGGGTCTTGATCGCGTGTGTGCTTTGCTCACTGGTTCAGATTCGATCCGTGAAGTTATTGCATTTCCTAAGACTGCAAGCGGTGGAGACCCATTAACTGGTGCTCCAACTCCTATTACTACGGCGCAACGCAAGGAGAGCGGTATTGATGGCGCTCCTAAAGCAGCGCCTCAGGTAGGCTAAGAACATGGGTCCAGGTGGAATTGCAACAATAATTGCTAGTTGTGCGCTGATGGTTATTGCCATCGCAGTTGCCTACGTGATTATTCGTCTCGGTCGTTTTATTGATGAGGCTAAAGCTTCTCTCAAACTAATCACCGATGAAACTGCACCGTTAATCGATGAAGTTCACACCACGGTTACTTTGGTCAACGGACCACTCAAGAGCATTAATCGCATTACTAAAAATGCTGAAGATTTCTCTGACAAAGTAAATGAAGCGACCACCTCATTCATGAGCAAAAATGGCTCAGCTGTTAAGGTTGCCGGAGCTTTGCTTTCTGCTGCATCGATGAAGAAATCTCGATCTAAGAAGAAGGCTGAGTGATCCTCACAAGTGGAATCCGCCGAGATCCGTTCGCGCTGGCTGCGCTTCTTTGAATCAGATAACCGTCAGGGGTTAACTCACACCGTCGTTCCTTCGGCATCTTTGATTGCTGATGATCCCAATCTTTTGCTTGTTAATGCGGGAATGGTTCCTTTTAAGCCATATTTCCTCGGTGAAATTACTCCGCCCTACAAGCGCGCAACTTCAGTTCAAAAGTGTGTTCGCACATTAGATATCGATGAAGTTGGCAAGACAACCCGGCACGCCTCTTTTTTCCAGATGTGCGGAAACTTCTCCTTTGGTGATTACTTCAAAGAGGGTGCGATCGCACTTGCGTGGGAGCTACTGACTCGTCCCATTAATGATGGTGGTTATGGTTTTGCAGAAGATCGTTTATGGGTCACGGTTTATCTAGATGATGACGAAGCTGCAGATATTTGGCATACGAAGGTGGGTGTGCCAAAAGAGCGCATCCAACGTCGTGATATGGAAGATAACTTTTGGTCAATGGGTGTTCCAGGACCATGTGGTCCGTGTTCTGAGATTTATTATGATCGCGGCCCTACATATGGCGCAGAAGGCGGGCCTATTGCAGATGAAAACCGTTACATGGAAGTCTGGAACTTGGTGTTCATGCAAAATGAGCGCGGAGTTGGTTCAGGCAAAAACGATTTTCCTATTCTTGGAGAACTTCCAGCAAAGAGTATTGATACTGGTTTAGGACTTGAACGCATGGCCGCTCTATTGCAAGGCGTTGAGAACATTTACGAAATTGATACAACGATGCAGATTCTGACTAAGGCTTCACAACTCACTGGAGTCAAGTATGGATCTTCAGAGAAATCAGATATCTCACTGCGCATCATTGCCGATCATGCTCGCACGTCAGCAATGCTCATCGGTGATGGCGTAACACCTGGAAATGAAGGTCGTGGCTATGTTTTGCGTCGCATGATGCGTCGCACCATTCGTAACATGCGCTTACTTGGATCTATGGATCCCATCATGTCTGAGCTCACCGTGGCAGCGATTGGTGCAATGGGAGCTCAGTATCCAGAGTTAGTGACTGATTCAAAGCGCATCCTTTCAGTGAGCGTTTCGGAAGAAGAAAGTTTCTTGCAAACTCTAAAGAGCGGAACACAGATTTTCGATGTGGCAAGTGCAGCGTTGAAGAAAAGCAAAAGCGCAGTCCTTCCCGGAGAAGATGCCTTCAAACTCCATGACACGTATGGATTTCCTTTTGATCTCACTCTTGAAATGGCGCGTGAAGAGGGTCTAGAAGTAGATGAAGAGGGTTTCAGACGTTTAATGAAGGAACAAAAGGATCGCGCTAAAGCCGACTCTAAAGCGAAAAAGAGTGGGCACACAGATCTCTCTGTTTATCGCCAAGTGGCAGATAAGAACGGTAAATCAGAGTTCATTGGGTATTCACATCTAACAAGTGAAGCCAAAGTGACTGCTGTTTTAGTTGATGGAAATTTAGTTGGCTCAGCTGGCGCCGATGAAGATGTTGAGATTGTTCTAGATCGCACACCTTTCTATGCTGAAGGTGGTGGCCAGTTAGCAGATGGTGGGACGATTACTTTGGCTAACGGTGCTGTAGTTGAAATTGACGATGTGCAAACTCCAGTCCCTGGCGTCTTCGTTCACCGTGGTCGCGTTCTCTCCGGTTCGCTTGAAAGTGGTTCTCAAGGACAAGCAGCTATCGATGTTGAACGCCGAGACGCAATTTCTCGTGCTCACACTGCAACACATATGGTGCATAAAGCTTTCCGCGAATTTTTGGGTGAAACAGCCACACAGGCAGGCTCTGAGAACTCACCAGGAAGATTCCGTTTCGACTTCCCTGCAACAGGGGCAGTTCCTGCATCTGTTCTCAATGATGTTGAATCTCGTGTTAATACTTTGCTATTAGATAATTTAGAAGTGAGCGCGGAAGTGATGTCACAAGAGGCTGCAAAGAAACTTGGCGCAATGGCACTCTTTGGCGAAAAGTACGGTGATCAAGTACGTGTTGTGAGCGTCGGTGACTGGGCCCGCGAACTCTGCGGTGGAACACACGTATCTCGCTCTGGTCAGTTAGGTGTTGTTAAACTCTTGAGTGAATCATCAATAGGTGCGGGAGTCCGCCGGGTTGAGGCTCTTGTGGGAGTTGACGCTTATAAGTTTTTGGCTCGCGAACACATCTTGCTGAACTCTCTTACAGAGATTATCAAGGGTGCTCGAGTTGAAGAGCTTCCAGAGCGCATTAATGGACTGGTTAACTCTATGAAAGAGATTGAAAAAGAGTTAAGTGTGCTGCGATCGGCCCAGGCTCTTTCACAAGTGGGAGAGATTGCCAAGAGTGCGGAGGTTATTAATGGAACAACAGTTATTACATCTGTTCTAGGTGATGGTATTTCTGGAGAGGATTTGAGAAGGATAGCTTTGGAATTGCGTTCAAAGGCGGCAAACAGCGTTGTTGCACTCATCAGTATTAACGATTCAAAGCCGGTATTGGTTGTGGCGGCCAGTGATGCTGCTCGCGCTGGTGGCGCTAAGGCCGGAGCGTTAGTAAAGATTGGTTCAACGGTATTAGGTGGTGGCGGAGGCGGCAAAGATGACTTCGCCCAAGGCGGGGGAACAGATGCGGCTAAATCAGTTGAAGCATTAGCCGCAATTTCGCAAGCCCTCGTTGGATAATTACTCCATGCAAAGAGGTCGCCGAATCGCCTTTGATTATGGCGATGTCAGAATTGGCGTTGCAGTCTGTGATCCAGATGGCATATTAGCTACACCGCTCACAACATTGAAAGCCTCTGACAACAAACTGCAGTCTGCAATTTCACAGATCTTTTTAGAGTATGAACCTATTCATATCTATGTGGGCAAACCTTCACATATGGATGGACGCGAAAGTGAGTCGGCGGGAAAAGCTGCCACCTTTGCAAAGATGTTAAGTGAGATGACTCCATGCTCGGTGACCCTAATCGATGAGCGGTTGAGTACTGTTACTGCCACACGCAATATGCGAGATTCGGGTGTTAATAGCAAGGAAGCACGAGCTTCAATCGACCAAGCTGCAGCTGTGGCAATTTTAAACTTTGCCCTTGAGATTGAAAAGAACCAAGGATGAAGATATTCAATAATCCTCTTGTCCGTGTTATCGCAGCCTTCTTGTTTGTGGGAGTCCTTAGTCTCTCTATTTACTCAGTTAGATCGAATGTTTTAGCAGCGCCGGATTTTCCAACTGAGACTATCGAAGCTAAATCACCAGTCGTAGTGATTGAAATTCCAACAGGTGCTACGGGATCTGAGGTAGGAAGAATACTCTTTGAAAACAATGTGACTAAGTCCGTACTTGCATACTTTCGAGCAGCAGTTGCTGATCCGCGCTCTGCTCAAGTTGCCCCAGGGGCACATGAGCTGAATGTAGAGATTTCGGCACGTCAAGCACTAGAACAACTACTTGATCCTGCGCGTATACCTAACCTGATAAAGATTTTTGAGGGTGGGTGGAAGAGTGAAATCGTTGACTCACTTATTAAGTATGGTTTCACTAAAAATGAGATTGATACTGCCTTCAAGAAAGTGGTCCTCCCTGAAGGTTTTTCAAACGCTGAAGGTTTGCTTTTCCCAGCACAGTATTCATTCCCAGCAGGCACGAGTGCATTAGGGGCTGTCCAAGCGATGGTTGATCGCTTTTTGGATGAAGTAACTGGGCAACAGATGTTAGCCGCTAAAGGCAAATTAACTCCAGTGCAATTGTTAATTATTGCTTCCTTGATTCAAGCTGAGGGAGATACAAAAGATTTCGATAAGGTCTCGCGAGTTATTAGAAATCGTTTAGATATTTCCATGCCATTGCAGTTAGATTCAAGCGTTCATTATGTAAAGAAAGTGCGCGGGCAAATCTTTTTGAGCACTAATTCAACCTTGATCAAGTCCCCCTATAACACCTATAGAAATTATGGTCTTCCACCAACACCGATCGGTAATCCAGGCGCCCAAGCGATAGCCGCTGCTTTAAAACCAGCCATCGGGGATTGGTTGTTCTTTATTACAGTTGCCCCTGGGGACACGCGCTTCACTCGTTCTAATGATGAGTTCCTAACCTGGAAAGCACTCTATGAGAAAAACAGAAAGGCAGGGGCATTCAAATGATTAAAGCTGCTGTCTTGGGATCACCTATCTCTCACTCGCTAAGTCCATTGCTCCACAACAGTGCTTACGAACAGTTGGGATTTAAAGGCAGGTATGAAGCTATAGAAGTCAATGCTGGCGGATTAGCTAAGTTCATGGATGGCAGAGATGAGACTTGGACTGGGTTTTCATTAACTATGCCGCTCAAAGAGGAGGCAGTCACCTATGCCCAACATGTTGATGAATTAGCAAAGCGAATTAATAGTGCAAATACTTTGTATAGGGATGGGGGAGCGTGGCGCGCTAGTTCAACGGACGTTCTCGGTTTCTCTCAAGCACTTAAGTCTCACAGGATTGATATCAAGGGACACGTGGTAATTCTTGGCGCTGGAGCAACAGCCCGAGCTGCAGCAGCAGCTTGCGATGGTGTAGCAGGGCATATAACTGTTATTAACCGTTCTCTTTCCAGAGTTCCAGGGATGTCAGATGCAGTTCTTGAGTCTGAGTTGAGTTTTCTTAATTGGGATGATCTCGGCGTTCTTTCTGATGCTGATTTAGTAATCAGCACAGCACCAGCGGGCGTTACAGATTCGATTGAGTTACCAAAAAAAACTTCCGCTCCTTTTTTCGAAGCTCTCTACAAGCCTTGGCCAACACCTGCCTCAGCGCTATGGGCATCACGCGGTGGAACTGTCATTGATGGTTTAGATCTGTTAATTCATCAAGCGATTGCTCAGATATCGATTTTCTCAGGGGCAGCCTTTGATATTTCGGCGATGTATACCCAATTGCGCAGCGTGGGGTTAGCCGCGCTTAAGTAGTCCACACTCCACATCTGTAGTTGTTTCAAAGACCCTACTCTTCATGAGTGCTCTATCTCCTCTTTGTGATTCCGATATCGATAGCAGATCTATCGCAGCGTAAGATTCCAAATATTTATCTACAGCTCTACACCTACTACGTTGCGGCCCTAGTAATAGTCAATGGATTGCCAAGTGCATTATTGATCTTCGTGGTTATTCTCACTCTTGGCCTATTATCCATTTTTGGAGTGGGGATGGGCGACTGCAAGTTATTGGCTTTGATTGTTTTGATGTTAGAGATTTCCAATCTCCAAGAATTCGAGCAGTTTTTAATAGCGATACTTTTAACCTCTCTCATTGACATTATGCTCATATGGGGATATTCCAAGGTATTTCCACGAACGATTGCCATGGCTCCGGCGATATTTCTTGGAACAAGCCTTTATTTGGCAACGGGTGGGAGCTAACTTCTGCAAGAATAGGCACATGCGTTGGTTAACTGCGGGTGAATCACATGGTCAAGCACTTAGTGCCATCATTGAGGGAATCCCTGCTTCGGTGGAAATCACGACAGCAGACATCGATCGCCATCTTGAGCGCCGCCGCCTTGGTTACGGGCGAGGGGCTCGACAAAATTTTGAAGCTGATAAAGTCACGATTCTTGGTGGAATCCGTTTAGGACTTACACAAGGTGGACCAATCGCAATTCAAGTTGGTAATTCAGAGTGGCCTAAATGGGAAAAAGTTATGTCAGCAGATCCTGTTCCTGAAGATGAAATCAAAGATTTGGCACGTAATGCACCATTAACTAGACCACGTCCTGGCCATGCAGATCTAGTTGGAATGCAAAAATATAATTTTAGTGATGCACGACCAATTTTAGAACGGGCAAGCGCCCGTGAAACGGCCTCCCGAGTTGCACTTGGCGCAGTTGCTCGTAGTTTTCTTGAACAGAGCGTTGGAATAACTATTTTGTCTCACGTTTTATCTATTGGAAAAGCGCGTGTGAGCGATGATTATGTGCTGCCTGGCGCAGGAGACATGGCAAGAATTGATAAGAATCCAGTTCGTTGCGCCGATGAAGTAACAAGTGCCTTAATGATCAAAGAGATCGAAGCCGCTCACGCAGATGGTGACACTTTAGGCGGAGTAATAGAAGTTCTAGCATTCAATATGCCACCAGGTTTGGGTTCATATGTTCATTCCGATCGCAGACTGGATGCTCGCTTAGCGGGAGCATTGATGGGAATTCAAGCCATTAAAGGCGTTGAGGTTGGCGATGGCTTTGAAACTGCAACGCGCCGTGGATCAGTTGCACATGATGAGATTGAAAAGAATAAGCAAGGCAAGATTGTTCGCCGCACAGATCGTGCTGGGGGAACAGAGGGCGGTATGTCCAATGGTGAGGTCCTACGTGTTCGCGCAGCGATGAAGCCAATCTCTACAGTGCCTAAAGCTTTAGATACGATCGATGTTGCTACTGGGGAAAGTGCCAAGGCAATCAACCAGCGCTCAGATGTCTGCGCAGTGCCCGCCGCCGGAGTAGTTGCTGAAGCAATGGTGGCACTTGTTTTAGCTGAGGCAGTACTTGAAAAATTCGGTGGTGATTCAGTAACCGAAACACGCCGCAATTTCAATAGCTATATACAGAACCTGAACTTTTCATAAAGATGCCTCGCCTTATATTGATTGGGCCACCAGGTTGCGGTAAATCCACTGTGGGCGCTGCAATAGCCAACAAACTCTCTATTGAGTTCATCGACACCGATTCTGCAATCGAAATTTCCTATGGTCATAAAATTTCAGATATTTTTGTAGATAAAGGTGAAGATTTTTTTCGCGATTTAGAGTTCACCGCTTTGACTCAATCTTTATCTGTGAAAGATTGCGTTCTCTCGCTTGGTGGCGGAGCACCGATTGCATCAAGAGCCCAGAATTTACTTAAAAGCTCACAAACCCCAGTTTTCTTTCTTGATGTTTCATTAGCAGTCGCAGCACCACGAGTGGGCTTTAACCGTGACAGACCGCTTCTGTTGGGTAATCCAAGAGCACAATGGCAATCACTAGCAGAGACACGTAGACCAATCTATGAATCTTTAGCTAGCTATGTCATTAAAGTTGATGCCATGTCAGTAAAAGAAGTTGTTGACGCGATTGAAGCAAAATTATGATTCACACAATCCGGGTTCACGCAGAGCATGAGTATGAAGTAGTCATTGGTTGCGATTGGCAAATAGTTTTAAAGCAGGCGTTGGATTCATACACCCGTGTTGCCCTCATCTATTCATCAGCAATGCGTGATCAAATCAAAGATTTTCAACCAGAGAACACCGAGATCCATTACTTCGAAGTTGCTGATGGTGAAGGAGCAAAGACCGCTCAATCCGTGCAATCTTTATGGAACTGGTTAGGGGCTGCTGGATTTACTCGCTCGGATGCCCTCGTTGGTGTTGGCGGCGGAACCATCACAGATTTAGCAGGTTTTGCCGCAGCATCGTGGCTACGTGGCATCGACTGGATCGCTGTGCCAACCACAGTAGCTGGAATGGTTGATGCAGCAATCGGTGGAAAAACTGGAATTAATAGTGATTACGGCAAGAATCTCATTGGAGCTTTTCACTCACCGCAGAAAGTTCTGATTGACACATCGTGGCTAAAAACACTAAGCGATAGAGATTTCGCCGCAGGACTCGCGGAAGTGGTCAAGTGTGGTTTTATTGTCGATGAACAGATCCTAGAGTTGATTAAAGGCAAGAATCTGTCGCAGATTCGCGGTGATGGCGCACTTGTTCAAGATTTGATAACCCGTTCGGTTGCAGTCAAAGCCCATGTTGTGGCAAGTGATTTTAAGGAATCATTTGGACGAGAAGTTCTCAATTACGGACATACTTTGGGTCACGCCATTGAAACCCATAGCAAATACTCTTTGCGCCATGGTGAAGCCGTAGCAATTGGTCTGGTCTTTGCAGCCCAACTCTCTGGAGTAAAAGGCTTGCTGGATTCAAAGAGCATCGCTCTGCACGAACAAATTTTGAATGACATTGGGTTGCCTACTAAATACCCAAGTGATGCATGGAAACATCTTTCTCCACTGCTTGCCTTGGACAAGAAATCTCGTGGCCATCAACTGCGATTTGTGGGCTTGAGTGGCATCGGTAAGACCTTGCGCATAGAGGATGCAAATGAAAGCGAACTTCGCTTAGCGTATGAGAGAATTAGTTCATGAACATCATGGTTATCAACGGCCCAAATTTGGCTCGTCTAGACATTCGTGACTCTTCGATTTATGGAGATCTTAATTACGCTGAACTTAAATCTTTAATTGAAACCAGTGCAGCGTCGGCGGGAATGCAGGCCGATGTTCGACAGAGTAATGATGAGGCCACAATTATTGGCTGGTTGCATGAAGCCGCTGATGCGAAGTTACCGGTCATTTTCAACCCTGCAGCTTTTACACATTATTCTTATGCAATCCGTGATGCGGCAGAGATTTTGAAAGCACCACTTATTGAAGTGCACTTATCAAATCCAATGGCACGTGAAGAGTTCCGTCATACTTCAGTTATTTCTGGTGTGGCAACTGGGACAATCGCCGGTTTTGGTCCGAATTCCTATGTTTTAGCGATTAATGCCCTTAAATCCTTGCTTGGCTAAGTTGAAAAATCGTCCGGTAAATACGGGTATCCTTAGCCTCTTGTCATTGACAATCAATGGCCGTAAATAATCACCTACTGACATGAGTGGAGCTTGAACCGTGGCAACAACAGCTGATCTAAAAAATGGAATTACTCTTGAGATTGAAACCCAGCTTTGGACGGTCGTTGAGTTCCAGCATGTTAAGCCAGGTAAAGGACCAGCTTTCGTTCGCACAAAGCTCAAGTCAGTTTTGACTGGAAAAGTTATCGATCGCACATTCAACTCGGGTGTGAAAATCGATATCGCTATTTTGGAAAAGCGCGACATGCAGTATTTGTATAAAGAGGGCGATGACTTCGTATTTATGGATAGCAAGACTTACGACCAGATGACTATCCCTATGGCCGTTGTGGGGGATATGGCAAACTACATGCTAGAAAATACAGATGCTGTTGTTGCCATTAATGAAGGAAATCCGCTTTATATTGAATTAGCCGCCTCAGTTCCTTTGCGTATTACATACACAGAGCCAGGAATCCAAGGTGATCGCTCTTCTGGTGGAACTAAGCCTGCAACGGTTGAAACTGGAATTGAAATTCAGGTCCCACTCTTTATCAAGCAGGACGAGATTGTCATGGTTGATACACGTGATGGGTCATACCAAGGCCGCACTAACTAGTGTCTGCTCGCAGTAAAGCAAGAAAGCAAGCATTAGACCTGCTATTCGAAGCTGATATTCGTGGTACAAACTCTTTAGAGCTGCTCAATGCTAGAGATATTGTTGAAGAAGGCCCTGAGGCCAGACCCATCCGGGAATACACCCGCGCCCTTGTTGTTGGCGTGAATCAAAACATGCGAAAAATTGACGAACTTATTACAACCTATGCCCAAGGCTGGGATATGGATCGACTTCCAAATGTTGATCGCAACATTTTGCGTTTAGCTATCTATGAGATCTTATGGGCTGCAGATATTCCAGACAGTGTTGCTATTGATGAGGCTTTAAGTCTGGCTAAGGAGCTCTCAACGGATGAATCATCTGGCTTTATCCATGGTGTTTTAGGTCGAATTTCATCACTTAAAGAGAACTTGGCTCTTTAGTTTCAAAGAGCAGTTTGTTTTGGGCGAGATATAGCTGCAGTTCTTCATCGCTGCAACCTATGGTGATGGTGAGAAAATCGATATCACTTTTACGCAAAGATAATATTTCACCGTTAAAGTCCTGGCGCTCTTTAATGATTCCAAAAAGGAATGAAAATAGGATCTTTTGAGTGGATGCGATGTTACCTTCAGAGAGAGAAAGAGCTCTAACTCTGCGCAGATCAATCATGATCCTTTTTTCAATGCTTTGTGTTGGTGAATGCCCAGTTAAGAGATAGGACAAAGGGACTTCATAGAAATCCGATAATTGAGCTGCTTTCTTCACACTCAATGTTCTATCCCCGCGCTCATAGGAGCCAAGGGCGACTGCTCGTAACTGCTTGTGGCTTTTGGTTTCAACATCGGCCAAAGTCAGATTGCGGGAAATGCGGATTGATCGAAGTCGTGCGGCTATTTCTTCCATTTCTATGTTCATAGGGACAGGCTATGGATGTGATGCCACACCCATCTTTGGATATCCACAGAGCCCGGCAGTTGCTGATAGAGTTTGCCCCGCATCCTTTAACGACCCATCCTGCGAGGTGGGGAAGGAGATTTATATGAGCGCAGCCCTGTCCGCACAGGATATTTCACGTGCGTTGACCCGCATTTCCCATGAGATTTTAGAAAGAAATCATGGTTCATCAGATATCACCGTCCTAGGTATTCCGACTCGTGGTGCTCACTTAGCTGCGCGCATAGCAGCCATTATGAACGCCATTGAAGGCAAAGAGATTGCCCATGGAACCTTAGACATCACTTTGTATAGAGATGATCTGCGCCTTCGACCTCCGCGCACGATCATGCCTACATTTATTCCACCTATAGGAATTCAAGGGCGAGATGTCATCTTGATTGATGATGTCTTGTATTCAGGACGCACGATTCGAGCAGCCTTAGATGCTCTCGGGGAAGTGGGACGTCCACGCACGGTGCAATTGGCTGTTCTGGTTGATAGAGGACATCGCCAGCTGCCTATTCGAGCAGATTTTGTGGGCAAAAACCTTCCAACCTCAGAGAAGCAATCAGTAAAGGTCTCCCTCACTGAAATCGATGGCGTCGATGAGGTTGTTATCGAAGGAGAGGCAAACTAATGCGCCACCTACTTTCCATTAACGATTTGAGTGCAACAGGTGCAATTGGAATTCTTGACACAGCAACAGAGCTAGCACGCATCAATGATGGGCAAGTCAAGAAGCTGCCAACGCTACGAGGTCGAACAATAGTTAACCTCTTTGCAGAAGATTCAACGAGAACAAGAATCTCATTTGAAGCTGCAGCCAAGCGTCTATCAGCCGATGTCATTAACTTCTCAGCTAAAGGCTCTAGTTTGAGTAAGGGTGAATCACTCAAAGACACTGCACAAACATTGCAAGCTATGGGCGCAGATGCTGTGGTAATTCGTCACCCTGCATCAGGAGCTGCTCAGCGCTTAGCTGATCTTGAATGGATGTCAGGAAGTGTTATCAATGCCGGTGATGGAACGCATGAACATCCAAGCCAAGCTCTTCTAGATGCTTTCACTATTCGCAAACATCTTGGCAAGGGAGCAAGTGATTTGGCTGGGTTGCGCATTGCCATCGTTGGTGATGTCCTACACTCTCGTGTTGCACGCTCGAATGTATTACTACTGTCAATGCTAGGCGCGGATGTCGTTCTAATTGCGCCACCAACCTTGCTTCCAGTGGGTGTTGAAAGTTGGCCAGCGACTATCTCTTATGACTTTGATTCAGTCATTCCAAATGTTGATGCAATCATGATGTTGCGTGTACAGCAAGAACGAATGACTGATCTCTTCTTTCCTAATTCACGTGAATATTCACGCTACTTTGGTCTTAATTCAGAGAGAATGTCGGCAATGGCAAAACACGCAATTGTCATGCACCCCGGACCAATGAACCGCGGATTAGAAATAGCGGCAGATGTGGCAGACAGCGCACGTTCAGTCATAGTGGAACAAGTAACTAATGGAGTCAATGTGCGAATGGCAATCTTGTATGTATTACTTGCCGGTGGACCTCTAGAAGTGGGGAGCAACTAATGAGTCAACAACGTTTCTTGCTTAGGGGTGGAAAAGTACTTGGCGGCCAGGCCTCTGATCTTTTAATTGCTAATGGTCGAATTGAAGCAATGTCTGCATCAATTTCAGATGAAGCAGCAACTGTTCTTGATATTAAGGGCAGTATCATTTTGCCGGGCCTTGTTGATTTACACACCCACCTTCGTGAACCAGGACGAGAAGATAGCGAAACTGTTGCAAGTGCAAGCCGTGCTGGTGCAAAGGGTGGTTTCACCGCACTTTCTGCAATGGCTAATACTTCACCGGTCGCAGATACAGCTGGCGTTGTTGAACAGGTATATCGCTTAGGTCAAGAGGCTGGATTCCTAGATGTCTTTCCAATCGGCGCTGTCACACAAGGACTTAAGGGCGAACAACTCTCTGAAATTGGTGCGATGGCCGATTCAGTCGCACGAGTTCGTGTCTTTAGTGATGATGGTAATTGTGTCTTTGATCCTATGGTTATGCGCAGAGCCTTGGAATACGTCAAGAAATTTGATGGCGTCATCGCACAACATGCACAGGAGCCTCGCTTAACCGTTGATTCTCAAATGAATGAAGGAATTATCAGCTCAAAGCTGGGCTTAAAGGGCTGGCCGGCCATCGCTGAAGAAGCGATCATCGCGAGAGATGTTTTACTGGCTGAGCACGTGCAATCACGACTACACATCTGCCATGTCACAACAGCCGGGGGAGTTGAGATCATTCGCTGGGCTAAGGCACGTGGAATTCAAGTTACTGCTGAAGTAACACCTCACCACTTATTACTAACAGATGATTTAGCAAACTCGTATGATCCTGTCTTTAAAGTCAATCCTCCACTTCGCACAACAAAAGATGTTATGGCCCTTCGTGAAGCGTTATCCGATGGCACAATAGACATCGTTGCTACAGATCATGCACCGCACACAAGTGAGACTAAAGATTGTGAATGGGCAGAAGCATCATTTGGAATGATTGGGTTAGAAACAGCTCTCTCGATCGTTAACAAAACCATGGTTGAGAGTGGGCTTTTGGATTGGGCAGGAGTGGCACATCGTATGTCGAGCGCTCCAGCAAAAATTGGGCATTATCCAAATCATGGACAAAATCTAACGGTTGGTTCTGTCGCACACATCACTGTGATTAATCCAACCAAGAGTTGGATAGTAGATCGCGATTTGGTTGTCTCAAAGAGCCGCAATACTCCATATCATGGCTACGAGTTACCAGGATTAGTTACTCATACTTTCTTTGGCGGTCGAGCAACGATGATTGATTCGAAATTAATGGACAAGGTGGTGTAGTAATGACGCAGGCATACCTTGTTTTAGATGACGGAAGAATCTTTGAAGGTCGCTCATGGGGAGCAACTGGGCGCACCTTTGGTGAAGCTGTCTTCCAAACTGGTATGACTGGTTATCAAGAAACCCTGACTGATCCTTCATATC
The DNA here is from genome assembly GCA_937888825.1 of uncultured Actinomycetes bacterium. Lineage (GTDB taxonomy): Bacteria > Actinomycetota > Actinomycetes > Nanopelagicales > Nanopelagicaceae > Planktophila. Next base: position 38,509 of record CALBFE010000016.1, read on the forward strand.
ACAAGCAGGTTGTTGTTATGACTGCGCCGCATATTGGTAACACCGGCATGAATAAAGAAGATAATGAATCTTCGAAGATCTGGGTAGCTGGCTATGTAGTTCGTAACCCATCCACATTGACATCTAATTGGCGCTCAGAAAAAGATTTAGAAGCAGAGCTAATTGCGCAGGCAGTTGTTGGAATTCAAGGTGTCGATACCCGCGCAATCACTCGGCATTTGCGCGATCGCGGGTCAATGCGCGTTGGAATCTTCTCAAGTTTGGAACTCACACCCGAAGAGATGGTCGTTGAAGTGCGTAGATCTCCTCAAATGGTAGGTGCGTACCTTGTTAAAGATGTTTCAACGCCTAAGACCTATGTTGTTCCATCTATCGGCAAAAAGAAATATGTGGTTGCAGCCTTGGATCTCGGTATAAAGGCTGCTACGCCAAGAATGTTGGCCGAACGTGGCGTAGAAGTTCATGTGATTCCATATGATTCAACTTTTGAAGATATACAAGCGATACACCCTGATGGCGTTTTCTTATCAAATGGTCCTGGAGATCCAGCAACTATGACAGAGACAATCGAGCTAGTTCGAACTGTCTTAGCCGCTCATATTCCTATCTTTGGTATTTGTTTCGGGCATCAAATCCTTGGCCGCGCCCTTGGCTTTGAAACTTATAAGTTGCAGTTTGGTCACCGAGGTATTAATCAACCAGTCATCGATAAGAACACGCAAAAAGTTGAAATCACCGCGCACAATCATGGTTTTGCATTGAAAGTTCCCACTGATTCTGCGTTCACAACGGTGTATGGACCTGGAGAGGTTACACATGTGTGTTTGAATGATGGCGTAGTTGAAGGTCTTCAGTTACTTGGAGGTGCTGCGTTTTCTGTTCAGTATCACCCTGAGGCTGCAGCTGGACCACATGATGCGGCATATCTTTTTGATCGCTTTATAGATTTGATGGGTAAGAGAGTGAAGGTCTAATGCCTCTAGATCCTTTGATAAAAAGCGTCCTAGTAATTGGTAGTGGTCCAATTGTTATTGGCCAAGCATGTGAATTCGATTATTCAGGAACACAGGCCTGCCGTGTACTTCGCGCAGAAGGCATTCGCGTCATTTTGGTTAATTCAAATCCTGCAACAATCATGACAGATCCAGAGTTTGCAGATGCCACATATATCGAACCTATTACGCCAGAGATCATCGAGCAGATCATTGCTTTGGAAAAGCCTGACGCTGTTCTAGCAACTTTAGGTGGTCAAACAGCCCTGAATGCAGCCATTGGTTTATTTGAGCGCGGAACTTTAGCTAAGTACGGTGTACAGCTTATTGGCGCTGATGTTGATGCAATTCAACGTGGTGAGAACCGTGAATTATTTAGAGGAATTGTTGAAAAAGTTGGGGGAGAGTCAGCCAAATCTATTATCTGTCACTCAATGGAAGAGATCTTCGCGGCTGTTACACAGCTCAATTACCCAGTCGTTGTGCGCCCATCTTTTACTATGGGTGGTCTTGGTTCAGGCATTGCTTTCAATGAAGAAGAGCTTTCACAAATTGCAGGAGCTGGTTTGCGCCATAGCCCAACTTCTGAAGTGCTGCTCGAGGAATCAATTTTGGGATGGAAAGAGTACGAACTTGAAGTAATGCGTGATCATAAAGATAACGTGGTCATTGTTTGCACCATTGAGAATCTTGACCCTATGGGCGTTCACACAGGAGACTCCATCACCGTGGCTCCTGCAATGACTTTAACCGACGTTGAGTATCAAAAGCTACGTGATTTATCTATTGACATCATTCGCGAAGTTGGCGTCGCCACGGGTGGTTGCAATATTCAATTTGCAGTTAATCCTCAAAATGGCCGAATCATTGTCATTGAAATGAACCCAAGAGTCTCAAGATCGAGTGCTTTAGCTTCGAAGGCCACTGGGTTTCCTATTGCAAAGATTGCAACAAAACTTGCGATCGGTTACACCCTGGATGAAATCCAAAATGACATCACTAAAACCACCCCAGCTTCCTTTGAGCCGACTCTTGATTATGTCGTAGTTAAAGTGCCTCGTTTTGCTTTTGAAAAATTCGCTGATGCTGATCCTCGTTTAACAACTACTATGAAAAGTGTTGGTGAGGCAATGGCCATCGGTCGTTCCTTCTCAGAAGCACTGATGAAGGCGCTGCGCTCACTAGAGCGTAAAGAAGCTATCTTTAGTTGGTCACAGATAAGTGAACAAGAAAAACAAAACCTCTTAGTATCGATGAAGATTCCTACGGAGTATCGTCTGCAGCAAGTGCAAAAAGCGATGTGGGCTGGTGCATCAATTGAGGATGTCTTTGCTGCTACCAAGATTGATCCTTGGTACTTGCGTCAGATTCAGATTATCAACGAACAGGCTTTTGCGCTCACCCAGTTGGGTGAGTTGACCGCCGAGAAGCTACGTGAAGCAAAGGGCAATGGGTTCTCGGATAATCAAATAGCAACTTTGCGAGGATTGCAGGAAGAGGATGTGCGACGCGAACGCCATCATTTAGGGATTCGTCCGGTTTATAAGACTGTTGACACATGCGCAGCAGAGTTTGAAGCATTCACCCCTTATCACTACTCAAGTTATGAAGAAGAAACTGAAGTTAAGCCTCGCACCACACCTGCTGTCATCATTTTAGGCAGTGGGCCAAATCGAATCGGACAAGGTATTGAGTTCGACTATTCATGTGTGCACGCTTCCTTTGTTTTACGTGAAGCTGGATATGAAACCATTATGGTCAACTGCAACCCTGAAACTGTTTCAACAGATTATGACACCAGTAGTCGTCTATACTTCGAACCATTAACTCTGGAAGATGTGATTGAAGTCGTTCATGCTGAGTCACTAGCCGGTCCGGTTCTTGGTGTTATCACGCAGTTAGGTGGACAGACTCCTCTCGGACTCGCTGCAGGATTAAAGGCTGCTGGAGTCACGATTCTTGGAACATCACCGGATGCGATCAACTTGGCTGAAGAGCGTGGTGCATTTGGAAATATCCTTAAACAGCAGGGCCTAACGGCTCCAGAGTTCGGCATGGCAGCTTCACAGTTAGAAGCGATCACGATTGCGCAAAGAATTGGCTATCCAGTATTAGTGCGTCCTTCCTTTGTTCTGGGTGGTCGCGGCATGGAAATTGTTTATGACGATGCTGCTTTGGGTGGGTTCATCACGAGAGCGACAGACATAACGCCAGATCATCCAGTCTTGGTTGATAGATTCTTAGATAGCGCCATTGAAATTGATGTTGATGCACTCTTTGATGGAGAGGAGTTATTTTTGGGTGGCGTAATGGAACACATCGAAGAAGCAGGAATTCATAGTGGAGATAGCGCCTGCGTTCTCCCATCTATGACAGTGACACCAGCGCAACTGGTAGAAATTCGCCAAGCAACTGAGAAGATTGCTCGTGGTGTGGACGTGCGCGGATTAATCAATATTCAGTTCGCTATCGCTGGAAACACTTTGTATGTGCTTGAAGCCAATCCTCGCGCTTCTCGCACAGTCCCATTTGTTTCAAAAGCAACAGGAGTTCCGCTGGCTAAAGCAGCAGCGCGTATTGCAGTTGGTTCAACGATCGCCCAGCTACGTGAAGAGAAGATTCTTCCAACAACAGGTGATGGAATTGCTAAAGGAATTTCAGTGAAGGAAGCGGTACTTCCATGGAATCGATTCCGTAGAAGTGATGGTCGCGGAGTCGATTCGGTACTTGGGCCAGAGATGCGCTCTACTGGAGAAGTAATGGGCATCTCTCCAACTTTTGGTGAAAGTTATGCCAAGAGTCAGATTGCAGCATTCGGACCCCTACCAAAGTCGGGCACAGTTTTTATCTCCTTGGCCGACAAAGACAAGGAATCTGGTATCCAAGCAGCCTTAGGCTTGCAAGAGTGCGGATTTAGAATCCTAGCCACGGAGGGAACTGCAGCCTTTTTAAATACGCATGGCGTAACGTGCGTGACTGTGCGAAAGAACTCCGAGGGTACTGGGCCAATGGGGGAGAGAACCATTGTCGAAATAATCAACTCTGGGGATATTGATTTAGTAATCAACACACCCGTCGGTAGAGGAACGCGCCAAGATGGCTGGGCGATTCGAACTGCTTCAGTGCAGCGCTCTATTCCAATTATCACCACCACAGCTGGCTTTAGCGCAGCCGTTGAAGGTATACGATTTTTACAAAGCAACAACCTTTCCATTAAATCTCTGCAAAAGTGGTTGGGTTGAAATGGCTGGCATAAACAAAAGCGCTGCGCAGATTCGCGCAAATGTTGTTAGTAATAAGCGGGTAGGGCAGTACCACCAACTCATTATCAACATTGGGGATTTAGCTCAAACATGCAGACCTGGAAACTTCGCAGCAATCAATGTTGGCGGCGAGAATTCACGGATGATTTTGCGCAGAGCTTTCGCAATATCCAGAGTTTCAGCCAATTCGGTCTCTGGCGGAACAATGGAGTTAATCGTTGCTCCCCATGGTCAGGGAAGTAAGTGGCTGTGCGCACGAGGTGAAGGTGCGATCTTAGATATCGTCGTTCCACTTGGAACTGCCTTTGGAATTCCAACTGAACCTGTTCAAGTTTTATTGGTTGGTGGCGGTTATGGCTCAGCGCCTCTTTTTGGTTTAGCTGAAGTTCTCAACGCCAAGGGTTGTCGCGTGGATATGTTGCTTGGGGCAAGTACGGCGTCAAAGATTTATGCGCCAATGGAAGGCAAGCGCGCGGTTAACTCACTGCGCATCTATACTGAAGATGGTTCTATGGGTCAGAGTGGTCGTGTAACAGAACCTATTGCTGGACTAATTGCAGATCTCAATATTGCAGTTATTTATTCCTGTGGTCCTATGGCAATGCTGTCAGCTATTGATGAAATCACCCGCGGTACTGATGTAATCCATCAATGCGCAGTGGAGGAATCAATGGCCTGCGGCATTGGAATTTGCATGACATGCGTATTACCTGTTGCCGATCAAGATGGAAACATCTCAATGCTGCGCTCATGTATTGATGGGCCAGTAATGGATGGATCTTTTGTGCAGTGGGACAAAGTTGGGAAAGCTCTATGACGGCTTTAGATTTCTCAACGACGCTAGGTAACGCTTGGTTTCCAGCACCGACCTTTACGGCAAGTGGTTGTGCCAGTTCAGGGCGCGAGTTATCTCAATTCTTTGACATCACCACAATGGGTGGAGTGGTGACAAAGTCAGTCATGCTCAAAGCCCGTAATGGACGTGCAACACCACGAATGGCTGAAACACCTAGTGGCATGCTCAATTCCATTGGATTGCAGGGCCCTGGAATAGATGCGTTTCTAGCGAAAGATGTTCCTTATCTTGTTGAACAAAAAGCACGAATAATTATTTCAATTGCAGGTGAAACTATTGAAGAGTATTCAACTTTGGCACGGAAATTGCGCTCGGTTTCTGGCATTAGTGCAATAGAAGTCAATATTTCATGTCCCAACGTAGAAAACAGGGGATTGGTCTTTGCTTGTGACCCTGAGGCATCTAGACGAGTTATCGATGGAGTGCGCAGAACTATTGGCGGTGAGTTACCGATAATTGCGAAGTTATCACCTGATGTAACTGATCTTGTTTCTATTGCCCGCGGTGTTGTTGATGCTGGCGCAGATGGGTTGGCTTTAATCAACACGGTTTTGGGGATGGTTATCAATCTAGACACCATGCGCCCACACCTGGGTGGTAAAACGGGCGGTTTATCTGGTCCAGCTATAAAGCCAATTGCAGTTAGAGCGGTTTATCAAGTCCACGCTGAGATGCCACAAGTTCCAATCCTTGGCATGGGCGGTATTTCTAGCGGACGTGATGCTCTTGAGATGATTGCCGCTGGTGCTAGCGGAGTGTCAATTGGAACAGCCAGTTTTGGTAATCCAACTGCGATTGTGTCGATTCAAAATGAACTCAGAGATCTCTTGATAGCTAAAGGATTTACTTCATTGCGCCAAGCAATTGGTTATGCACACAGACCGGAGAGCGAGTAGGAAATGAATAAGCCAGCACCTATTGTTCTCGCCGTTGATACCAGTGATTTAGATATTGCCAAGCAATGGGTTAATGCAACTGATGGGGTTATCTCAGTTGTTAAATTGGGTTTAGAGTTTTATACAACTTTTGGAAACGACGGTATTAAAGCGATAGCAGAGAGTTGTGCTACTGATATTTTTCTAGATTTGAAGCTTCACGACATTCCACATACTGTTGCTGCAGCCGCTCGTGCTGTTTCAATCTTGAGGCCTAAGTTTCTCACCGTGCATGCATCAGGCGGAAGTGCGATGGTCCAGGCAGCAGCAGATGCAATACCTGCAACTCACATTACAGGTGTGACTATTTTGACTTCGCTCTCTGAAAGAGACGTTACGGATATTGGATTCAAATCGCACGCCTTAGATTCAGCCGTTGGCCTGGCAAAAGTAGCCGTAGCGGGAGGAGCCAGGGCAATTGTCTGCTCACCGCTTGAAATCTTGGCCATTCGCGAAAATCTTGGCGGTGACATAACCATCATCACCCCGGGGGTTAGACCAGCGGACTCTGCTGGCGGTGATGACCAAGCGAGAACTATGACACCGCGTGAAGCAATCGATCGCGGAGCAAACTATGTCGTTATTGGCCGTCCGATAACGCAAAGTTTTGTAAATGGTGCTCAAGCCATGCGTGAGCGAGCAATAGAGCTTGCTGAGCAGATTCTCAATTAACTACGCATGCGGTTAGGGTTAGCCCATGGGAGCACCTCCAGTATTAACGCCACAGCAGCGCGCTGATGCGCTAGCAAAGGCTGCAGCTTCCAGAAAACGGCGTGCAGAGGTTAAGTCAAAGATTAAATCGGGCGACTACACAATCGATACAGTTCTTGAACTAGCGCAAAACGATGATGCTGTAGCAAAAATGCGAGTGCGAGAACTATTGGAGGCACTCTCGGGCGTTGGAAAAGTGAGAGCACAAAGCCTTATGGAGAGATTAAATATCTCACCAACCCGTAGAATTGCAGGACTTGGTCGCCATCAAATTAAGGAACTTCGTAGCGAATTTATGAAAAGCACACATGCAGTTCGTCCTGGCAAACTTATTGTTCTCTCCGGTCCAGGGGGAGTAGGCAAAAGCACGGTTGCTGCTCTACTTCGTAAATCAGGAGACTTTTGGGTCAGTGTTTCGGCAACAACTAGACAACCGCGAAACAATGAGCTTAACGGAATTGATTATTTCTTCATTTCAAGTGAAGAATTTGATCGCAGAATCAAAGAGGATGAGTTCTTAGAATGGGCCCAATTTGCTGGAAATCGTTATGGCACACCCAGTGTTGAAGTGCAGGATGCACTTTTGCGTGGCGAGAATGTGTTGCTTGAGATTGAAATCGATGGTGCAAAGCAAGTTAAAGCACATCTGCCACAAGCAATTCTCGTATTTCTAGAGCCACCTTCATGGGAGGAGTTAGTAGCTCGTCTTGAAGGGCGGGGAACCGATGATCCAGAGAGAAGGGCTCAGCGGTTGCAGTTGGCCCAAGAAGAGCTTGCTGCAGCCTCATTTTTCGATCATGTCATCGTAAATGACGCCGTCGAGCGGGTCGTTGCACAACTGGTATCATTGGCCTCTTGAGTCCGCAGACGGATTCTCACAGCAGACTAGATTTAAGCGGGGTATAAACATGGATGGCATTACAAATCCACCTATTGATGAACTTCTAGACAAGAGCGGCTCTAAGTACAGTTTAGTTTTGTATGCAGCTAAGCGTGCTCGTCAGATCAATGCGTATTACTCACAGCTAGGCGAAGGTCTTCTTGAGTATGTTGGACCGCTAGTGGAGACACATATTCATGAGAAGCCATTATCAATCGCACTTCGCGAGATAAATGAAGGCTTACTCACGATTGAAAATCTAGAACCAACAGCTTAAGTACTAGGTCTATGAGCGCCACTAACCGCGAGGTTATCCTCGGTATCGGTGGTGGAATTGCTGCATATAAATCCGCTGACCTATTGCGACGCCTGCAAGACAATGGCTTCGCCGTAACTGTTGTTCCAACCCCTAATTCACTCAACTTTGTTGGTGTAGCAACGTGGCAAGCTCTCTCTGGTCGTCCAGTAACAACACAGGTGTGGGAAGACGTAGATCAAGTTCGACATATCTCTTTAGCAAAGCTCGCCGATTTCTTTATTATCGCTCCAGCAACGGCAGATTTGATTGCACGATTAGCGATGGGCCGGGCCGATGATTTACTCACCAACCTCGTCTTAGCTAGCGCAGTTCCAAAGTTAGTTGTTCCAGCGATGCATCCGTCGATGTGGCTGGATCCAGCAACGGTTGCAAACATTTCAACGTTGCGAGCTCGTGGTTTTGTTGTCATGGAACCCGAAATTGGACGTTTAACTGGATCTGACTCAGGTCAAGGGCGTTTCCCGCAGACCCAAGTGATAATCGATAAATTCTTTGCGATGAGTGGAATCAAACGCGACCTTGTTGGCAAAAAGGTTTTAGTTACAGCCGGGGGAACACGTGAAGCTATTGATCCCGTGCGCTACATTGGAAATAGATCTTCGGGAAAGCAAGGGGTTGCTGTTGCCAAAGCTGCGGCTGCACGTGGTGCCACGGTGCATCTGATTGCCGCCAATGTTGATGTAGCTGATTGTGATGGGGTGATGACAACGCATGTTGAAAGTGCAGAGCAGATGCTAGCTGAATTAGAGAAAAGCTTTACTGACACTGACATCTTGGTGATGAGCGCAGCGGTTGCCGATGCTAAACCTAGGAACAGTTCAATAGAAAAAATTGATAAGAGTGATTTTACCTCTATAGATTTGCAAGTTAATCCTGATCTTCTAGCTACTTTGTCAGCAAAGAAAACCAAGCAAGTGATGGTTGGATTTGCAGCTCAAACTAGCGAACTGATTGCATCTGCTAAATCTAAACTCATCTCTAAAGGCTTGGACCTCATATATGTCAATGATGTCACCGGAGGAGCTATTTTTGGTCAGGACGAGACTGAGGGTACGATCGTGCTTCGCAATGGGGGATTAATCCCTATCGCACGGCAATCTAAAGACACGCTTGCCCATCATCTACTCGATTATGCTCTTGAGCAGTTAGGTTAGGACAATGTCACAACGTCTATTCACATCAGAATCTGTAACTGAGGGCCATCCGGACAAGATTGCAGATGCAATCTCTGATGCCGTTCTGGATTCTTTACTATCGCAAGATAGAAAGTCGCGCGTAGCAGTAGAAACACTCATCACAACTGGACAAGTCCACGTTGCTGGTGAAGTTACAACTGATGGTTATGCCGATGTTATGGGAATTGTTCGCGATACTGTTTTAAATATTGGTTATGACTCATCGGAAAAGGGTTTCGACGGCAATAGCTGTGGAGTATCTATCTCAATTGGCCAGCAATCTCAGGATATTGCGCAAGGCGTTGATGACGCATACGAGCATCGCGTTGGTTCACAAGTAGACCCACTAGATCTACAAGGTGCTGGCGATCAAGGTTTGATGTTTGGTTACGCTTGTGATGATACGAAAGAATTGATGCCCCTTCCTATCTGGTTAGCACACGCTCTTGCTCAACAGTTAACTAAGGTGCGAAAGTCTGGATTACTGCCTTATCTTCGCCCAGATGGAAAGACTCAAGTGACCATTGAATATGATGGTGACCGCGCAGTAGCGCTAAATACTGTCGTTATTTCAAGTCAGCATGCTGAAGAAGTAGATGTCGTAAAGCAGCTCACTCCTGAAATTATTGAGCATGTTATTGACCCAATCTTGGCAACAATCGATTTACCCCGTAAAGATTTGCGCACATTAATTAACCCAACTGGTCGTTTCGTCATTGGTGGTCCTATGGGAGATGCCGGCTTAACTGGGCGCAAGATTATTGTTGATACTTACGGTGGAATGGCGCGCCACGGTGGGGGAGCATTTAGTGGTAAAGATCCATCTAAGGTGGATCGTTCTGCGGCATATGCAATGCGATGGGTTGCAAAGAACGTAGTTGCAGCTGGTTTGGCTAGACGCTGTGAAGTACAGGTTGCGTACGCAATTGGTAAGGCGCAGCCTGTAGGAGTATTTGTTGAAACTTTCGGAACCGAAACAGTCCCTGTATCTAAGATTCAAAACGCAGTGACAACTGTTTTTGATCTTCGACCAGCTGCCATCATTCGCGATTTAGATCTATTGCGTCCTATCTATTCACTTACAAGTGCCTACGGACACTTTGGCCGCGAACTTCCAGAGTTTGTTTGGGAACGTACTAATCGTGTTTCAGAACTGCAAAACGCAATTAAGTAAGCACTGTGGCAACGCCACGGCTATTTAGACTTAAGTCGCAGATTGCACCTGCGCATAGTGGTCCTGTGGCAACAGATTTACCGTATGCACGAGTCTGGGTTGATACAGGTGTGTTTCATCTAGATACCCCATATGACTATGAAGTCCCAGAAAAATATTCTCATTTGGTTAGAACTGGCGTACGTGTGCAAGTTCCCTTTGGAAGTCGCGAAGTAGAGGGTTTAGTCATTCAACGCGTTGTAGTTCCATACATCACTAATGGTTTGAAATCAATCACAAAAGTACTCTCACCACACCCTGTTGCTACAACTAAATCGTTAGAGCTAATTGCTCAATGCGCGCAGCGGTGGGCTACAAATCCTTGGGATGTAATACGAAGTGCTATACCTGCCCGAGTTGCGGCCGTCGATAAGGCCTATGTTTCTAAGGAGTTGCAGGTATCTCGATCAAATAATGAGGCTGATTTATCTTTTCGAGCATTTGAACCTCATGATTCTGCATATGCGCAGGTAGCACTCATCGCACGTGAGGCAAGCAGAAAGGGGCAGGTATTAATTGTTGCTCCAGATGAGCGTGACATTCTTGCAATTATTGCCCAGCTCAATGGAGTAGCGGCGTCGATTTTACGTATTGATAGTGGTGCCCCACGTAATGAGAGATACCAGAATTTCTTACACTCCTTGGAATCTAATAATCAGATTATTATCGGCTCTAGAAGTGCGATATTTACTCCGCTAGCACCAGGATCCGCTCTCATTGTTTTCAAGGAGTCATCTCCAGATCTCTATGAAGTACGCTCACCGGCCTGGAACGCCCGCGATGTTGCATTAATGCGCAAGTCAATAGATTCTCTCCGGATTATCTTTACCGGATACGTCCCCTCATTAGATATTTCTGCGCTCATTGATACAAAGAGAATTAGCTATTTGAACTCCAATTCAAAGATCTCGGTAAAAGCATTCACGCCGGTAGATTCTTCACTACTTCCAGGCCGAATATTTAGCGACATACGCTCGAGTATTTCTCAAGGCCCGGTTCTTTTCCTCTTGCCTCGCAAGGGTTACGCCAATGGAATTCTTTGTGCGCATTGCAAGAATGTCGCTTTGTGTTCGTGTGGGGGACGACTACATCTGACAAGCAAAAGCGCTGATCCTGCTTGTCGAATCTGTGGCACATTGACGAAGGGCTGGAAGTGCAGTTTTTGTACAAGAGATAAGAAGTTTGTAGTGTCCCGAGGGATTGAACGTGCACAAGAGGAAATAGCTCGTGCTTTTCCTAACACCCCCATTGTTCTTTCCTTTGGCGATGTCATTAAGGATCACGTTGAATCGAAGCCGTGTATTGTTTTGGCAACCCCGGGTGCAGTTCCACAAGTGAGTGGGGGATACAGCGCAGTGGTAGTTCTTGAAGGCCTTTCATACTTTAGTCATGATGATTTGCGGGCTAATGAGAGGGCTAATGAGTTTTTCTTTGAGGTTTCAGGTTCGGTGAAGAAAGGGGGAGTAGTTCTACTTGCGATAGATGATTCTCACCCTATTGTTTCCAGTTTGATTCGTTGGAATCCTTCTACTATCTTGAAGCGCGAATTAGCGCAACGATCTGAGATTTCTTTCCCACCATCAGTTAATAGCGCTGTCATGATTCTTCCAACTTCGCAGGCAAGTCCAATCGTCGCTGGCATCAATAGAGCGATCTCTGATTCTCGTTTAGCCAGTGATACGAGAGTGTTAGGGCCAACTAAAATTGATGGTGAATCAAGTAAAGTCGTGATTCTTTACTCATCAGATTCAAGGCCAGCTTTAACGGCGTTTTTACATGAGCTGATGCGACGCAGAAGTATCGCTAAGAAGTCGGATTCCAGCCTTCGAATCGATCCATATTCACTTTAGTATTTTTGATAGACTTCAGACATGTCGATTCAAGAAATTCGTTTATTCGGTGACCCAGTGCTTTTAACGCCGGCATCACCTGTAGTCGACTTTGATAAAGAGCTCCGCAAGTTGGTTGCAGATCTCACCGACACAATGCTGGAAGCTCCTGGTGCTGGCCTTGCCGCACCGCAAATAGGGGTTCCTTTGCGAGTGTTTACTTGGCACGTAGATGATGTTCTGGGGCATTTAATTAATCCAACTCTCTCACTTGGTGAGGAGATTCAAGATGGTGAAGAAGGTTGTCTTTCATTTCCTGAGCTGCGCTATGACGCAAAGCGCGCAATGAATGCAGTTGCTAGGGGCTTTAATATGTTTGGTGAACCTGTTGTAATCGAAGGTACTGAATTCTTAGCACGCGCTTTACAACATGAAACTGACCATCTCGATGGCATTCTTTTTATAGATCGCTTATCCCCAGAAGTTCGCAAGTTAGCTATGCGTGAAATTCGTGAATCAGAATGGTTCAACGCACAGAGTGAAAGTGGCACTACACCAAATATTAAGACGTCACCGCACTCGCTTTTCGGACGGAATACTTAATGCGTTTAGGGGTAGCCGCTACTCCCGAGGTTGCAGTACCCACCCTTAATTGGTTAAAGACCAGTGGGCATACCTTGGTTCGAGTCATCAGCCAACCTGATAAAGCTTCGGGTCGAGGTCAGGAAATGAACTCCTCGCCTGTAAGCCAGTGGGCAAAAACTAATTCCATCGAATTGATTACGCCAACTACAGTTTCAGAAATAGATGGTGCCTTGTCAGATCTTGATCTATTGATCACGATTGGATACGGCCGAATTCTGCCAGCGACGACTCTGTTGATACCAAAATTTGGCTGTATTAATCTGCATTTCTCTCTCTTACCCAAATATCGAGGCGCAGCACCGGTTCAAAGAGCAATTGAAGCCGGCGAAACAGAGAGTGGAGTGAGCGTCTTTGCACTTGATCCTGGTATGGATACAGGACCGATATACACATCAATCACAGTTCCAATAGATTCAACTATGCGCAGCTATGAGCTACTAGAAAAACTTTCCACTGTTGGAGTGGATGCGGTTAGGGATGCATTGGTTGCTATCGAGGGTGGGGCTACTCCCACTGCGCAAACAGGCCAGCCAACATTGGCTGCAAAAATTACTCGGGAAGAAGCGAGATTGAATTGGAACTCCTCCGCCGATTCACTTCTCAATAAGATTCGTGCTTTTTATCCGCAACCGCAAGCATGGACTAATTTTCGCGGACAACCTCTTAAGATATCGGCAGCTAAGATTGGTGAATCTGATCTTAATTTGGAACCCGGTGAATTAAGAGTTGTAGGAAAGGATTGCTGTATAGGATCAGCTCATGGTTTCCTTATTTTGGAAAGTCTGACTCCTGCAGGTAAAAAAGAAATGTCAGCTTTAGATTGGTCACGAGGAGCACGTTTTGAGAGCACGGAACGCTGTGGTTGAGGCCAGACGCAATACCTTCAAAGCTCCTAAGCCAGATGCTGTTCGACTCCTTGCATTCGATCTCATCGCTGAAGTAAATCAAAATGGAGGCTACTCAAATCTTCTTTTGCCGGCGGCCCTTAGTGCAACTTCATTAGAAGATCGAGACCGTAACCTAGTTACCGAGCTCGTCTATGGAACTTTGCGTATGCAGGGAAAGCATGACTGGGTTCTTGGCCAGATTTCGGATAGACCGTGGAATGAAGTTGATTCAGGAATCATTGATGTTGCCCGAATGGGTGTTCACCAGATTCATGAGCTGCGAATTCCAGATCATGCAGCCGTTTCTGCAACGGTTGAAGTGGCACGTAAGCGTCTAGGGGAGTCTAAGGCCAGCTTTGTTAACGCTCTTTTGCGCTCTGTTACCCGTAAGAGCTATGACGAATGGTTTGCTCCACTTGATGAGATCACGGATAAGGTTGTAAAACTTTCTATTCAATATTCGCATCCTCACTGGATAATCTCTGCATACTTTGATTTATTGAAAGATTGGGAAGCGGTCGAGGCAGAGCTTGCTACGAACAATGTTCCAGCCCTTCCGACCTTAGTTTCTTGGCCTGGCTATTCGACTCAGGCGGAATTGGTCGAACTAGGGGCTGAAGCAACGATTTATTCGAAGTTAGGTGCTCGCTTAAAGGGTAATCCAGGAAATCTAGATGTGATTAAGCATCGCCTAGCAGGTGTGCAGGATGAAGGTTCTCAGTTAGTTGCCACTGTTTTTGCCGCAGTGGCTTCTGGTAATTCTTGGTTGGATCTTTGTGCAGGACCTGGGGGTAAGGCGGCGCTTCTTTCTAGTATCGCCAAGGAACGTGAAATTAATTTCACTGCGAATGAGTTTTCAGCACCTCGCGCAGAATTAGTAAAAAAAGTTGTCCATGGTGCAACTGTGTGGTGCGGGGATGGACGCGATATCGCAACACACGGACAGACATTCGATGCAGTAATCGTTGATGCGCCTTGCACGGGTTTAGGGGCGCTGCGCCGAAGACCTGAGGTCAGATGGCGCAGAACCTTAAGTGATCTTCGTGAACTTACTTCGTTGCAAAGAGATCTTCTCGATGGTGCAGTAGCTGTGATGAATACTGGGGCTGTCTTGGGATATGCAACATGCTCACCACACCTGGCTGAAACCACTGTGCAAGTTCTAGATATCTTGAAGAAATATCCAGAGTTGGAACAGTTAGACATTAGCGAGTTTCTTCCGGTCAACTTGAAAGATGCCACCCGTGGCAAATCAATGTCTTTATGGACGCACAAACATGGCACGGATGCGATGTTTCTGGCGCTGCTACGAAAGAAGTAGCACCATGGCAGTTAGGCTAGAGATATGAAGCGTGAGATTCACATAACTCCTAGCATTCTCAACGCTGATTTTGATAATCTAGAGCGGGAGATCGCCAAGATCTCAAGTGTTTCAGACCTGATACATCTAGATGTTATGGACAATATTTTCGTTCCTAACTTCACCTTCGATTTTCAAAGCGCAAGCACAATCATTAAGGGTTGTCCTATTGGTGTGGATGCACATTTAATGGTTGCTGACGTTGATGAAATCGCTCCGTTCTATGCCCAAGTTGGCTGCGCAAGTGTGACCATTCATGCCGAAGCAGCCAAGAATATTGGTCAGACATTGCGAGCTATTCGTAGTGAAGGAGCACGTTCTGGTTTAGCGCTTAAGCCAAATACGTCAATAGCCGATTATGAGGAATTTACTGATCTCGTGGACATGTTTTTGATTATGACTGTTGAACCAGGTTTTGGCGGGCAAAAATTCATGCGCGACATGATGGACAAAGTCCGAGCAACCCGTAAAGTAATTGGAGATCGCCCAATCTGGCTACAAGTTGATGGAGGCATATCGCTAGAGACTATAGAAATTGCAGTCGAAGCTGGGGCTGACACATTTGTGGCAGGGAGTGCAGTCTTTAAATCTGATGACCCAGCTGCGATGGTGCTCGCTTTGCGTGATCTTGCACAGGGCGCGAGTTAATAGTCACTCTTGATACAGCAAAAATTGGCAATGGTGGGCGAAAGCTCTCTAGTAAACTAAAGCTATGAAATCCTTTGAATCTCTATGGGCTGAGTTAAGTGAAAAGGCAGTGCAACGCCCAGAGGGTTCAGGAACTATTGCTGCACTAGATGCTGGTGTTCACGCCATTGGTAAGAAGATTTTGGAAGAAGCTGGTGAAGTCTGGTTAGCTGCAGAACATGAGAGTGATGAAGCGTTGGCCGAAGAGATTAGCCAGTTGATTTATCACGTGCAAACATTGATGTTAGCTCGCGGTCTGAGCCTTGATGATGTCTACACCTACTTATAAGTGAATCGAGTCCATATATGTTGCGCATAGCCGTCCCAAATAAAGGTTCTCTGGCTGAGGAGTCTATTGCCATCCTAAAAGAAGCTGGATACCGCCAACGTACTGATAGCCGTGATCTAGTTCTTATTGATAACGATAACAGCGTGGAGTTTTACTACCTTCGTCCACGTGATATTGCAATCTATGTTGGCTCGGGGGAGTTAGAGGCTGGAATTACTGGTCGAGATCTCTTGATTGATTCTGCGGCGAGTGCTCAAGAACTTCTCTCACTCAATTTTGGAGCATCTACATTTAGATTCGCAGCACC
Source organism: uncultured Actinomycetes bacterium (assembly GCA_937888825.1). Classification (GTDB taxonomy): domain Bacteria; phylum Actinomycetota; class Actinomycetes; order Nanopelagicales; family Nanopelagicaceae; genus Planktophila. Next base: position 54,857 of record CALBFE010000016.1, read on the forward strand.
CGCAGATCGTGAGTGGAAAGTATCTGATATTGCGGGCAAGCGTGTTGCAACAGCCTATCCAGGTTTAGTAAATCACCACTTAGCGCAGTTGAATATCAAAGCTGATGTAGTGCGATTAGATGGCGCAGTTGAAAGCAGTGTCAGATTAGGTGTTGCAGATCTAATTGCAGATGTTGTCAGTACAGGAAACACCTTACGCCAGGCAGGATTGAAGATATTTGGTGAAGCTATTCTTACGAGCGAAGCTGTTGTCATCTCTCGAAAAGATGCGGTTATTCCCGCAGAGCTAGAAATTCTCATTCGACGTCTTCAAGGTGTTGTGACAGCTCGAATGTATGTTCTTTTGGACTACGACATTCCTAAGTCACTGGTTGAGAAAGCTTGTGCAATTACGCCAGGTCTAGAGTCGCCAACGATCTCACCTTTGCAAAATGCTGACTGGGTTGCTGTTCGTGCCATGGTTAAGCGCAAAGAGACTAATGATGTTATGGATAAACTCTGGGGCCTTGGAGCTCGTGGAATATTAGTAACCGATATTCACGCTTGTCGTCTTTAATCCTTTTCTGACTCGATATCTTCAATGGAAATGCCTAGTAAATAGAGAACTGAATCCAGATATGGCTCAGATAGTGAACTATCTGCTGCAGCTTTGACCGCGGGTTTAGCATTAAATGCGATACCTAACCCAGCAGCAGCAATCATGTCTAAATCATTTGCACCATCGCCGATGGCAATTGTTTGTTCCATAGAAATAGATTCAAGTGCAGCAAATTCGTGCAAAGCGGCGGCCTTCGCAGCTCGATCAATGACTGGACCAGTAATCTCTCCAGTGAGAAAACCATTCTCTATTCCTAAGATATTTGCCTTGAAATATTTGATTTCTAGTTTCTTAATTAGCGGAGCTATGACATCGATAAAACCGCCTGAAACAACTGCAACAGTGTGGCCAAGTTTGTGCAGAGTTGAAATCAGAGTTCGAGCACCAGGAGTGAGCAGTATTTGTTGTTGAACTTCTGCGATAGCACTGACTGGAAGACCTTTAAGTAGTGAAACTCTAGCTCTTAACGATTGTTCAAAATCTAATTCACCACGCATAGCCTGATTAGTAATGGCTATAACTGCATCAGCTACACCAGCCTTAGCTGCTAGAAGATCGATTACTTCTTGCTGGATCAGAGTGGAATCAACGTCTAACTGCACAAGTTTGCGAGCATGACGCTGTAGTCCGCCGGGTAGAACCGCTATGTCTATGCCACTGCTAGCAGCAATTGGTGAGAGAGTTTGACTCAAAATATCCTTTTTAGCACCAGAGATCACAAACTCAATAGCTGTCACTGGGCTTGAAGCCAAGCGAGTGACACGTTCAATATTTGCACCGCTCTGATTTATCCCTGCGGCCAACTCTGAAATTGCTTTCGGATTAATTTGCCTCGACAAGATTACGACGTGAACTAGATTGTTTTTGGTAGATATTGCCGACTTTTCCTCGTATGAGAAAAGAGTAGCTATATCCACATCCAAACTAGCCGCACAGCTTTCCAAATCCGCAGCAATCGCACTCTCATGTGCGGGATTAAGGGCTATTAAAACGGTAAGAATGAGTCGATCTTTAATAACTACCTGTTCGATATCCACCACTGTTATGGCAAAGACAGAAAGGACCTCAAAGAGGGATGCAGTAATTCCAGGCTTGTCTACGCCGCTCAGAAGGATCAGACCAGTGTATTGCTCATTATCTGCGCTAGTACTCATGATGAGACCAAGATTATCTTAAAATCACATCGCGCAATTGCCACTAATCAGGCATTTGTTGCTCTCTAACCAGTATCTTTTTGCTCTATGACCACATCACCTGTACTCGAGCTGAGGGATGTTTCAGTACGTCGTGGTGAAAAAATCATTCTTGGACCGTTAAATTTTCAAATAGCTCAGGGCGAGCGTTGGGTCATTCTCGGACCCAATGGCGCCGGTAAATCAACTCTCTTACAGATTCTGGCAACAAAGATTTTCCCAACACATGGAACAGTCACTGTTCTGGGTAAACAAATGGGTCGGGTTGATCTTTTTGAACTTCGCACGCGTATTGGAATTTGCGGAGCACCAATCGCCCAAGATATTCCAAGTGATGAAAAAGTGAAGGACGTTGTTTTAACAGCAGCCTATGCAATCTTGGGTAGATGGAATGAAGACTATGACTTATGGGATGAATCTAGAGCTATTGCGTTATTGACCACTTTCGGTGTGCGCGATCTAGGTGATCGCCTCTATGGATCGCTGAGTGAAGGTGAAAAGAAGCGAACACAGATTGCACGAGCACTGATGGCAGATCCTGAACTTCTTTTACTGGATGAACCCGCAGGTGGCTTAGATGTTGGTGGTCGCGAAGATCTCTTGCGTCGCTTTGCTAATTTTGCCGCCGATACAAGCGCTCCAGCAACGATCTTGGTTACCCACCATATTGAGGAAATACCTGTGGGAACTACGCATGCCTTATTACTCAACGATGGTCAGATCGCAGTGGCTGGGCCAGTTGCCTCAGTGATTACTTCTGAACACATTTCTGCGATATTCAATGAAAAGATATCTGTCACGCAAGATTCCGGACGTTTTTTCGCACGTTCTTATCAATAGCCATGGCGCTTTTTGACCAACTTCATACTGAGTGGCAAAAGGTATTAGCCGATTATCGACCTCTCATATCCAAAATTGATTCACTCATTGATAAGGATGATGTTGCCCCTGCGTATGAGAATATTTTTGCCGCATATCAACTGCCACCAAGAGAGGTCAAGGTTGCAATCTTTGGTCAAGATCCTTACCCGAGTCCTGGTTATGCGCAAGGTTTAGCTTTTTCTGTTACCGCAGATACCCAACCTTTCCCCGCATCGTTGAAAAACATACTTAAAGAGCTGGAGAGCGATTGTGGGGTGAAGGCCACTAGTGATGGAGATCTACATCGCTGGGCTAATCAGGGTGTTTTTCTGCTCAATCAGATTCTCACAACGCGCCCCACACAATCTCTAGCGCATGAAGATTTTGGCTGGCAGGAATTCACTGCAGCGACCGCAAGAGTAGTTGGCGAATCAGGGTCCATTGCAATATTTTGGGGAGTAAAGGCGCAACAGCTCGCTCAATATTTTGATCCAAAGCTCTCAATTAGTTCACCTCACCCAAGTCCATTATCGGCATATAGAGGATTTTTTGGTTCGGCGCCATTCTCTAAAACTAATGCGCTACTTCGCATGCAAGGCAAAGAGGAAATTATTTGGTAGAAATACTAAGGCCCCGCAGATTTCTCCACGGGGCCTTAGTGAGCTAATTACTGTGTACTTAGCCAATCCACGCTGTGATTGGTGAAGTCATGAAGTAAACAACAAATAGAACTGCAACTAGCCATAGCAATGGATGAATCTCCTTGCGACGGCCCTGAACCGCACGAATAAGAACGTGTGATACGAAGCCTGCTCCAATACCTACGGATATGCTGTAAGTAAATGGCATCAAAATGATTGTTAGGAATGCTGGAAGTGCGATTCCTAGATCAGCCCAGTCAATATCTTTTACTTGAGTCATCATCAAGAAACCGACGATAATCAAAGCGGGAGTTGCCGCTTCGTAAGGGATGATAGCTACAAGTGGTGATAAGAAGGTAGCGAGCAAGAAACAGACACCAGTAATCACTGATGCAAGTCCTGTGCGAGCACCTTCACCAACACCAGCTGCAGATTCAATGTATGAAGTATTCGACGAGATACCTGCAGCTCCACCAGCAGCTGCTGCGATTGAGTCAACAAGCAAGATGCGATCATTGTTTGGCACATTGCCATCCTTATCGATCAAGCCAGATTCATGACCGATTGCAGTAACTGTTCCCACTGTGTCAAAGAAGTCAGAGAGTAGGAGTGTGAAAACCAAGAGAATCGCAGAAACCATTGAAATCTTGCTAAAAGAACCTAATAGATTGAATTGACCTAGAAGGGCGAAATCAGGAGTAGCTGTAATTGCATCAGGAAGTGCTGGAATGTTTAGTCCCCAGCCCTTTGGATTGCTCTCGGTTGGAGAAATGAAGCTAGGTCCGATTTTGAAAGCGTTCTCAAGAATGATCGCTAGGACAGTTGCTCCAACAATTCCAATCAGTATCGCACCTTTTGTCTTTCGCACCATCAAAGTGACAATAAGAATTAGACCAAAGATAAAGACCACTATTGGCCATCCAACAAGATTTCCACCATCACCTAGCTGCACTGGAACTGGTCCAGTACCGGTACGGCGAACGAAACCTGCGTCAACAAGACCAATCAGAGCAATAAAGAGACCAATACCAACCGAGATTGCATACTTAAGTTGCTGAGGAACAGCCTTGAACACAGCAGTTCTAAAGCCAGTAAGAACTAAAACAGTGATGATCAAACCTTCAAGAACAACGAGACCCATTGCATCGGCCCATGTCATTTGTGATGCGATGCCATATGCAACGAATGTATTTAAGCCAAGACCTGTTGCGATAGCTAATGGGAAATTACCCACAACTCCCATCAGGATCGTCAAAATACCTGCAACTAAGGCAGTCGCTGCTGCGATGAGAGGAAGGTTTTGACCGAAGGCGGTGAATCCACCTAGGAACTTTCCATCAGCGTCAACTGCGCCACCGATAATCAGTGGGTTCAATGCGATGATGTATGCCATTGTGAAGAATGTGACCAGACCGCCACGAACTTCCCGGCCTACAGTAGAACCACGTTCTGAGATTTTAAAATACGAATCCAGCATGAGTAGTGCCTTTCTAATTTTGTTATCGGGGGTGTTTGCGACCCCGTGCGCAGTAAACGGCCTACGCAGGCCGAGGGAATACTTTGAGAGTAGTAGTTACTTGCTCGTAAGTCGGGATACGACACCTAGGGCAACGGCTATTGATTGACCGATCAAGCCTGCAAACAGGAGCGTTCCGAGCCCTACCGTGCCACCCAGCAGCCAGCCCAAAGCGAATACTGTGCTCTCAATTGCCAAACGCACTCTGCCTACGCGAATTCGCGTCTTGAAGTGAATGCCAGTCATCAATCCATCACGAGGTCCAGGTCCTAGACCGCATGTGATGTAGAGAGCAGATGCCGCCCCAACCATAGCGATTCCTAATAATGTGTAAAGAATCCCAACAAAATAATTCTCTTGCAGTGGAATATAGGTGACGCCTATTTCAATTGCTAAGGCGATGATAACAATATTGGAAATAGTTCCAAAGCCAGGTTTTTCACGAAGAGGAATCCAACCTAAAAGAACGAGCGCACTGATTCCAAAAGTTGACCAACCCATCGTGATATCTAAATTCCTTGATACTCCCTGCGCCAACACAGACCAAGGCCCATTACCGATATTGCTTTGGATGACGAAGGCATCACCAATACCGAAAATGAAAAGCCCTACCCATAAAATTAATACGCGGGTGAAACCTAGATCCCATTTGGAGTGTGCGGTCCATGGAGTAAGTGGAACGGTGCGGTGCGGACGTAGGAACTCCATGAACGCATTCGATGACATTGGGGGAGTCTAGTGCAACCACTCATGCCATATCAGGCTATTCTTTAACAATGTTTCCAGGTATTGGCACGCTCATCAATGTATTTGCAATCATTGGAGGAGCAGGGCTCGGTATTTTTGTTGGACATAGACTGCATTCAAAGACAAGAACTCTACTGACAGATGTATTAGGTCTTGCAACACTTCTAGGGGCTGCATCGGCGTTGATACCTATGTGGTCATCGCGCTATGTTGATTCATTGCCAGCGGGTTGGCCTTTACTAGTTGTACTTGGTTCGCTTATCTTCGGTGGTTTGATCGGTTCTGCACTGGGATTAGAAGATCGCTTAGATCATTTAGGTGAGAATTTACGGAAGAAGTTCAAAGCATCCCAGGAGAGCCCGTTCGTAGAGGGATTTGTTACAGCATCTCTTCTTTTTGCAATTGGACCTCTTGCGATTTTGGGCAGCATTAGCGATGGAATGTCGAATGGAATTGATCAACTCTTACTAAAAAGCACACTCGACTTCTTTGCGGCGATGGCTTTTGCTTCATCCCTTGGTTGGGGAGTGGCTGTAGCTGCGATCCCTGTTGCCTTGTATCAAGGTTTTTGGACAGTCATCGGATTAGCTCTAGGAGAAATCCTGGATGGATACCAAGTTGATGCCATGACAATCGTCGGAGGTGTTCTACTCATTGCAATAGGTCTGCGTCTACTCAACATTAAACATGTGGCAGTCGGTAATTTACTTCCAGCCCTTGCAATAGCACCGCTACTTGCGATGCTTGTCCATTCTTTTATCTAGAACGTTGCTGCATCTATAACGAAGCGGTATTTAACATCGCTGGCAATAGTGCGCTCATACGCTGTATTGGCGTATGAAGCCTCAATAACTTCGACGTCGCTGAGGATTGAATGCTCACCGCAGAAATCCAACATCTCCTGCATCTCTGGTATTCCGCCAATCATCGATCCAGCCAAGCGTCTGCGACCATTGAGCAACGCTCCAGCGTTGACCTCATAAGGCTTTCCTGGAAGACCAATAATTACGAGTGTGCCATCAAGTCTGAGCAGATCTAGGTACTCATTGATTTCCAAAAATGCACTCACGGTGTTAAGAACTAGATCAAAAGATTTCGTAAGGGGCTTGAGTGCATTCGGAGCACTGGTATCAACAAAGTGTTTGGCCCCCATCGCCAGAGCATCTTCTTTCTTTGAAGGCGAATGTGAAAGTACAGTTACTTCAGCTCCCATTGCAACGGCAAATTTCACTCCCATGTGTCCAAGTCCACCGAGGCCCATGACGGCAACTTTGCTTTTGGACGTGACATTCCATTTACGCAGTGGTGAATACAAAGTGATTCCAGCACATAAAAGTGGGGCTACTCCATCGAGTGCGAGGTTTGCTGGAATATGAACAGCGTAATCTTCGTTTATGACAAAGACATTTGAATAACCACCCAGTGCAACAGTCTTACCGTCTCGCTCCATTGTGTTGTAAGTGCCAGTCATGCCTTCTTCGCAGTACTGCTGTAACCCAGCAAGGCAGCTTGCGCACTTTCTACATGAATCAATAAACACTCCGACACCAATGCGATCCCCGACTGCAAACTTTGTAACTGAGCTACCGGTTGCACTGACTGTTCCCGCAATTTCATGGCCAGGAACCATGGGAAAAATGGCTGGACCCCATTCTTCGCGGACTTGATGAATATCTGAGTGGCATATCCCTGCATAAGCGATATCTAGAGCAACATCGTGAGCGCCAAGTTCACGTCGTTCAAATTCATAGGAGGTCAGTTTGGCTTTGGCGGATAGCGCTGCTAAACCACGTGCCTTCATTGTTGCTCCTTGAATCGACTATTGATTGAACGGTAGAGGTTGCGAAGATACATGACCTGCGCGAGAAACGCGAGCTGTAACTTGGCGCATATGGTGTCGACGACATAAAACTTCGTAACCCACTTCACTACCAGGTGAGACATCTCCAACAACTACTTGTTCACCCTCAACAACCATCACACCACCTATCGTTCTAGCGTTATGTGTTGCACGTGATCCGCACCAGCACAGCGCCTCTACCTGCAATGTATTCACGCGATCTGCTAACTCAACCAATCGCGCCGAACCAGGAAAGAGCATCGTGCGAAAGTCACTTAAGATTCCAAAAGCATAAACATCGATTCCAAGCCCATCGACGATGCGGGCTAGCTGTTCGATTTGCAGACGCTCATAAAACTGGGCTTCATCACAAATGATGTAATCAATGCGATCGCCAGCAGATAGTGCATCAACGACAAACTTGTGAATATCCAACGCTGGGATGACTTCAATTGCTGGGCTAGAAAGACCTAAACGTGAAGAGATGATTCCGCTTCCGGCGCGATCCTTATTGGTGAAAATTAAACCGGTTCTGCCGCGACTTTGATGATTATGCGCAGTCTGCAGGGCAAGAGTGGATTTTCCGCTATCCATTGTTCCGCAGTAGTAGGTCAGTTCAGCCATGGAAGGCATCTTGCCACAGAGTTAGGCAAAGAGCCCCTTTGCGATAAGTGCTTGCTCAATTTTTGGTAGCAATCTCAAGGACATTTTAACTGAGATGTGAGATGCGTCGCGATAAGCCACAATTCCATCGATGATCGCGGGGCAGTATGAGGAGCACAACCACGGTGTTGGATCAATTACTTCGAAGCCAGCAATAACCGAGACGCGAGATCTTTCAGTGGAATCACAGACACTGGAATTGCGAGAGGCTAAGCAATTAGGAATATCACGCAAAGGTCTTGGAGTGTCACTGATATAGATCAAGTGGTCAGTTGAACCCTTCAAGTCATTGAGAAGTTTTCTTTGACCGTCTCGCCACCACTGTTGGCGGCTCACGTTACTTTTTGCAGGAGTGAAGTATTGGAAACTGCTGGTAATGACCGCCATTGGTTTTATCTTGGCAATTCTCGCAATAGAGTTTTGACGCCATTTGGTGCAGTGCGCCATTTTGAAGGCACCTTGATCCGGACGCTTGGCATCAACTGCCGAACATGCAGACTTAGTCAAAGATATGAGTTTGAATCCGCGTTCATTAGCTAATTCCTCAAGCGTTGGGAACCATTGAGCAGCGTGGGAATCCCCGTAGAGAACTATAGTTTTGGGGGAATTCTTGTTTCCGTAAGTACAATGTCCTGATTTAGTTTCACCATAGTTAACATGGCAACCATCACTATATACGTCCGGCTTCTGCACCACCGTTACTAAATCAAATTGGTAAGAAATATCGCCTCTAGTTGTGATGATTGATGATGCGCTCAAAGCTATTACAACTCCTGCAACGAGTGAAACTGCCGTTGTGATAGCAGCGCCTTTATAGACAGTTCGAGTTGAAAGATTCTTATGACGAAAAGGTTCTTCCACGAATTTACTGGTCAAGTGGGCAAGAATGATCGTCAAGAGAATGCATAAGAAGCGCTCATAGAAACGTAGCGGTCTTCCAAGAGCGCTGCTGGGCAATACTAATGTCGGCCAATGCCAAAGGTATAGCGGGTAAGAGATCGCACCTAACCATTGGCTCAAACGTGCATTAGATAGATCATTAAACAGTGGTGGCCAGTATTTGATCGAAGCAATCAGTGCGACCGTAGCCAATACTGGAAGCAGCGCATTTTTGCCTGGGAAAGCAGTGTGTTCATTAAAGTTAAGTGAAGAGAATGCAATTCCGAAGAAACCTAACCATGGAAGGATTCGAATCTTCTTTTTCGTCTCCGGAATAAAAAGAAGTAGCGCTCCAAAACCTAACTCCCAAGCACGTGTGGGCAAAGAATAAAACGCCCAGATAGGTGCAACTTGTGTGAGATAGATGGAGAGAAGGAGGGAAGCTAAGGTTGTGATCGCGATCCCAGCAAAAATAACTTTTTTGCCATAACGTGCGAGGAATAGGATAAAGAGCGGCCATACCAGATAGAACTGTTCTTCAACAGCTAGTGACCAATAGTGAATAAATGGTGATGGGGTAGCATTTAGATTCTGGTAATCATTTTGCCACCAGGCAAATAGATAGTTAGAAATATAGGCCGCAGCGGCAAAGAGATCTCTGCCTAGGGAGCCACGGGTAATTGGGGGAAAGAGAATCCAGGCAAAGATTGCTGTAACAAAAAGTACGAATACCGATGTCGGTAGGAGACGTTTAATACGACGTTGATAGAAGGTTTTTAGATTTAGAGTTCCAGTATTTTCGATTTCTCGCAGTATGAGTCCAGTAATTAGATAGCCAGAGATTACATAGAAGATGTCGACACCGATAAATCCGCCAGGGATAAGCCGGGCATGAAATACAGTTACCAGTATTGCGGCAAGGGCGCGAAGACCTTGAATCTGGGTAATGCGCACTATTAAGAAATTACCAGTGAGTGAACTGGAATCTGTGGATACTTAGCAGCTAGGCGAGCACGACCCTCAAGAGCTTGGATTTCTAGTAAAGCCAATATTTGATAAACACTTCCACCCGCACGATTAACAAGTTGAATTGCTGCGTCAAGTGTTCCACCAGTTGCCAGTACATCATCGATCAGGAGCACTTCGCCGGCAAAGGGAATTGCATCAACATGTATCTCTAAAACATCATTGCCATATTCAAGTCCATAGCTTTGCGAGAAGGTGGTGTGGGGGAGTTTGCCCGCTTTACGGATTGGAACAAATCCAGTTTTCATTTTATTGGCTAGAGCAGAAGCGAAGATAAAGCCTCTGGCTTCAATGCCTGCGATAGAAGTTTCTGGGCGCGCAAATTGTGCAAAGTGATCGGTGACAGCCGAGAATGCCGCCCCATCTGCAAGAAGAGGAGTGATGTCTTGAAAGAGGATCCCAGGTTTTGGATAATCAGGGATTGCTCTGATGAGTGAGACAGCCTCATCGATCTTCATATGCTCATCCTAACGAATGTGTCCGAGAGGGGACTTGAACCCCTAATCCCTTACGGGAACTAACACCTCAAGCTAGCGCGTCTGCCAATTCCGCCACCCGGACTAAGTGCTGGGAAAGGATAGCAATTGGGTGAGAGAATGGCGAAATGACTACAACATCGCGCACTGAACTTGAAAATGAAGCTATCCGTATTTGCCAGGAATTGATCCGAATTCCTTCCGTCAATTTTGGTGATGGGAAAGGCGATGAAAAGCAAGTTGCTGAACATGTGATGAAGCTGCTGACCGAGGTTGGAATTGAAGCCACTATGTATGAGGCAGCACCTGGTCGTTGTAATGTGATTGCACGCATTAAGGGAACAGATTCGTCGCGGCCTGGTTTGGTTGTTCATGGTCATATAGATGTTGTGCCTGCAAATGCCGATGATTGGTCCGTAGATCCTTTCAGCGGAGAGATTCGCGATGGGATGATCTGGGGCCGTGGGGCAGTAGATATGAAAAATATGGATGCGATGATTCTGGCGACGGTGCGTGATTGGGCGCGAACTGGTTACAAACCAAAGCGTGACATTGTTTTAGCTTTCTTTGCTGATGAAGAAGCTGGAAGTATCTATGGTTCCCATTGGATGGTTGATAAGCACCCAGAAGTATTTGCTGGATGTACTGAAGCGGTTTCAGAGGTTGGTGGATTCTCAGTAACAGTTGCTGGCGGAAAACGTCTCTATCTCATTGAAACTGCTGAAAAGGGCATTCACTGGATGAGGCTCACCGCGCACGGACGCGCAGGACACGGTTCTGTTACAAATAATGAAAACGCAATCACTCGTTTAAGTGAAGCGGTCGCAAAGATTGGTAATCACCAATGGCCACAACGTTATAGCGCAACTGTTAAGGCGTTTTTCAAAAAGGTTGCTGCAGAGACCGGCAAGGAGTACAACGAAAAGGATTTAACACCACTTCTGAGTGAATTGGGTTTTGCTGCACGTATGGTTGGAGCAACTCTACAAAACACAGCTAATCCAACAATGCTTGAAGCTGGATACAAAGCTAACGTAATTCCGGGATCAGCCAGCGCAGTCGTAGATGGTCGTTTCATTCCTGGTTTTGAAAACGAGTTGAATGAAACAATCAAATCTCTCATTGGCCCAGATATCACCATCGAAACTATTACTACCGATAAAGCTTTAGAAGTACCTTTTGAGGGCGATCTTGTTGATGCGATGTGCGCAGCGATTATGATTGAAGATCCCGAAGGTGTCCCAGTTCCATATGTCATGAGCGGTGGAACTGATAACAAAGCGCTAGCTGAACTTGGAATTATTGGTTACGGATTCTCACCACTTAAACTCGATGCGGACTTTGATTTCATGGCGCTATTTCATGGAGTTGATGAGCGAGTGCCAATTGAGGGTCTTACTTTTGGTGTTCGAGTACTGAAAGATTTTCTAGAACACGCCTAAGCGCTGACGTCATCAAGGGCGTTGCGAACAATGTCTGGGAGAGAAATCTCTTCACTTTGTAATACGCCACGTATTTGAGCGCCGGTTCTAGCACCAATGATTGTGCTGGTTACACCAGGAGCATCTCTTACCCACGCCAGTGCTACCTCAAGAGGTGAATACCCCAACCCGCTTGCAGCAACACACACCGCTTCAACGATGCTGCTACTTCTTGAATCAAGATAGAGAGCAATGTCTTTTGCAAAATGTGGTGCAGCCCCGCGCGAATCACTCGGAATTCCATTGCGATATTTACCGGTGAGTACACCACGTGCTAGTGGTGCCCAAGCAACGAAACCAACACCACAAGCTTGTGCACTATCTAGAATCTCCATCTCAACATCGCGATTGAGTAATGAGTACTCGCTTTGAATCGTAGTAATCGGTGCTTTTGCTGAATTAGTAATTTGTTTGGTTGCAGATTGTGCTAGTTGCCATCCTGTGAAATTTGAAATGCCAACATAGCGCGCACGGCCGGTGCTATAGGCATAGTCGAGTGCAGAGAGTGTGTCATCAATAGGTGAAAATGGATCCCATGTGTGAACCTGCCAAATATCTACAAAATTGGTGCCTAGTCTGCTGAGTGAACGGTCCAATTCAGCAATAAGAGCGTGCCGTGAATTATCAACTGTGCGCACGCCATCAGGAAAAGTCAGGCCTGCTTTAGTGGCTATGACAACTTCGTCGCGTTGAAAAAGAGTTCCGATGAGTCCACCGATTACCCGCTCGCTATCGCCATCTCCATACGTCGCGGCGGTATCAACGAAGTTTCCACCAGCATCGATGAAAGCACGGCATTGATCGGCGGCTTCATGTTCGTCGGTGTCACGACCCCATGTCATAGTTCCTAGCGCTAATCGAGAGAGCATGAGCCCGCTGTTGCCCGCTTTTCTCATCTGCATGGAGAGACCCTAGCAAGTCATGAGAGTAAAACCTGCGATAGCCTTTGCGATATGCAGATAGTTTTGATAAGACATGCCCATTCCCAAGCAAATGCTCGAGGGGTCTTATCTGGGCGTCTTCCTAATATCTCACTTTCTGAAAAGGGAATGAAGCAATCCCATGAGCTTGCCGCCAGATTAGGTTCATTTCCTATTTCCGGTATCCGTATCAGTCCCATGCAAAGATGCCACGAAACAATTGCGCCTTGGCTCAGCGCGCTACCAAAGTCGAGCCTGAAGTTCCTGGTTAAAGATGAGAATCTCACCGAAGTTGATTATGGAAGTTGGAGTGGGAAGAAATTATCCGTTCTTTCGCGAAATAAATTATGGAAGACTGTTCAAGGTAATCCCTCTGCGATGTATTTTCCGGAAGGTGAAGGCTTAGCTCATATGCAGCAAAGGGCTATGACAGCAGTTCACGAGTCCTTGAACGTCAAAAGGAGTGGAGTTGCTGTGCTAGTGAGTCATGGTGATGTCATCAAAGCCATTGTCGCTAGCGCCCTTGGGATGCATCTAGATGATTTCCAACGCATTGTTATTGATCCAGCCTCTGTAACCATTTTGGATTATTCGAATGGAAAAGCCCGTTTAACGCTGATGAATGATTCTCGTTCTGTTCTACACGATGTTTTAGCAGGTCCAAAGCGTAGTAAAAACCTACTGGGTGGTGGGGCAGGAAAATGAGCTATGAGTTCAAGAACGTAGACCGCTTCATTTGTGGAACTGTGGGTGAACCGGGTGAGCGAGAGTTTTATCTTCAAGTTCGTGCTGGTTCAGCCCTTGTCAGTGCATCCCTTGAAAAAGCTCAAACTTCTACGCTGGCCCAGCGGTTAGAGATCCTGTGCAAGCAAGTTGTTAAAGAAGATGTGACATTAGTTGTCGATCGAGTGGAGCGCGATGATGCAGCCCTTGAGTCACCAGTGGATAAAGACTTCGTCATAGGCGCGATATCTATTGCTTGGGACGATGCTTCAAAGAAAGTATGTGTGGAACTGTTTTCAATAAAGGAGATTGAAGTCCAGGACGAAGTACCGGAGATAACGTTAAACATCACCCTTGGCCAAGCGAAAGCTTTTATTGCCCGCACAAACGCTGTAGTAAATGCCGGTCGTGTTCCATGTCCATTCTGCTCTCTGCCAATTGATCCACGTGGTCATTTATGTCCTAGGGCAAATGGCTACAGACGATAAGCGCTCGATTCTGACTTTCGGAGAAATGTCAGTTACAGGTCGATTAGTTGATGCATCGAATGCAACGTTATTTGCAACCGTTACACACCAAAAGACCGAAATTACATGCATCTATAAACCAGTTGCGGGGGAGCGCCCGTTATGGGATTTCCCGGATGGAACCCTCGCCGATCGCGAATACGCAGCTTTCCGAGTGAGTGAATTTCTTGGTTTGGATTTAGTTCCGCTAACCATTTTGCGCGAAGGTCCTTATGGAATCGGAATGGTGCAAGAGTGGATAGATATCGATGAATCAATCGATCTTGCCGAATTTTTCTCTCAAGACTTACCCCAACTTCGCTCGATGGCCTTTTTCGATGCAATCATCAACAATACTGATCGCAAGATCGGGCATTTATTGCCTGATGAAGCTGGACATGTTTTTGGATGTGACCATGGAGTTACTTTTCACGAAGAGGACAAGCTGCGAACAGTGTTGTGGCAATGGGCCGGGGATGAACTAAGCGCTGATGAATTCAAGGCGTTAAAATCGATCAAAGATGCTCTTGGCAAAGAATTGGATTTATCGCCTTATTTAACACAAGTGGAAATCAACGCTTTACTCGCACGAGTGCTGAGGTTGCTAGAAACCGGTGTGATGCCTATACCTAATCCGGAGTGGCCCGCTATTCCGTGGCCTGCTTTCTAGCGGCAAAGTTACTAGAATCCACCCATGAAATCTTGGCCTTTAGTTGCAGTTCCACAACTAAACAAATCCTTCAATTTTCCTCAGATTTCACTCACTAATACTAAAACACTAAAAAAGGAACTGGTTACCAAAAAAGATCTCTATCGCATGTATGTCTGTGGCATCACACCATATGACGCCACCCATCTTGGCCACGCATCTACATATTTAACTTTTGACCTGATCAATCGCTATTTACGTGCAAGTGGTTCAGAAGTTGTTTATGTCCAAAATATTACAGATATTGATGATCCATTACTTGAACGGGCCACACGAGATAATTTAGATTGGGAAGATCTAGCGACTTCACAGATTGATCTTTTCAGAGGCGATATGGTGAATTTGCGGGTAATTCCACCCGCTCACTACATCGGAGCAGTGGAAGCTATAGATCTAGTCAGTGAAGCGGTCACAGCTCTACAAGCCGCTGGATCGATCTATGCAATTGAACAGGATCTGTTTTTTAAGAATTATTCATCGCCTGACTTTGGCTCTCTTTCACATCTTGATAAAGAAACGATGAAAGATATCTTTTCCCAGCGTGGTGGAAACCCAACTCTGGCTGGAAAGATTGATCCGTTGGATTGTTTGGTGTGGATGGCAAAGCGTGAGAATGAACCCGGTTGGCCCTCAATTCATGGAGTTGGACGACCAGGTTGGCACATCGAGTGCACAGCAATCGCCTTGAAATATTTAGCCCCGATTCAATCAGATCCAACTTGCATCGACATTCAAGGTGGTGGAAGTGATTTGATCTTCCCGCACCATGAAATGTGCGCTTCACAAGCCAAAGTGTTAACAGGTAAAGATCTCGCATCGACCTATGTTCATGCAGCGATGATTGGCCTTGACGGTGAAAAGATGAGTAAGAGTAAGGGGAATTTGGTTTTTGTATCAAAGCTCATTAACTCTGGCACAGATCCCATGGCTATTCGCTTTGCTTTAATGTCAGAGCATTATCGATTAGATCGAATGTGGACCGATGAGCTGCTGGAAAGTGCAACAAAGCGGGTTGCGAATATACGAAAGGCCTTTACTTCAGCCGAAGTTGCACCAACAAAGCCAGTAATCGAGAAGATGATTCTGGCCTTGAGCAATGACTTAGACACACCAACTGCTCTAGCCCACCTCGACAAGTGGGCATTAGATTCAATAAGCGGGGTGAGCGGTGGGGAGGCCAAGGAGCTGGCTACAGCGTTAGATGCACTACTAGGTTTAGTGCTTTAATCTTTAGTTCTGCGCCTTAAATATCGCTCAAACTCTTTTGCTATTGAATCTCCAGACACATCAGGAAGCTCAGCAGCATCTTTAGAATCCTCTAACGCTTTCACATACTCAGCAACATCATTATCTTCCTTTGCCATTTCAGTAACATCTTTTTCCCATTCATCAGCAGCTTCAGCTAGATCTGCAGGCGGGATAGATATTTCTAAGAAATCTTCAAGAGAGTTAACAAGTGAGAGTGTGGCTTTGGGTGAAGGTGAATTGGATGCATAGTGGGGGATAGCAGCCCAAAGTGAGACTGCATCAATTCCTCGTCGCATACATCCATCACCAATAATTCCTAGGATTCCGGTTGGTCCTTCATAACTAGATACCTCAACGCCAAGACGTGTCGCTAAATCTGGATGCGCACTGCTTCCACTCACTGAAATAGGGCGTGAATGTGGAACATCGGCCAACATCGATCCCAGAGTGACAATCAAAGAGACTTCTAGGTCATCGGCCAAGTCAAGAAGTTCACGTGTGAAACTCTTCCAACGCATGGAGGGTTCAGTACCTTTCACAACGACTAAATCGCGGTCATAATCAGGCAGAACAACTCCAAAGATCTCAGTTGTTGGCCAAG
This sequence comes from uncultured Actinomycetes bacterium, assembly GCA_937888825.1. Taxonomy (GTDB): domain Bacteria; phylum Actinomycetota; class Actinomycetes; order Nanopelagicales; family Nanopelagicaceae; genus Planktophila. The sequence goes on from CALBFE010000016.1 coordinate 71,485, forward strand.
TGATATTACGTATTTGTGAATCATCTACATAGATATGTGGCCGATTTACTTGAAAATCATAAAACTCTTCCGATTCAATATCTGCAATGAGCTCTGGAACTACATCGTTAGGTTCATTTTGCCAAGCAGAAAGTAGATGCTCTATGGCACCTGTTGCGGCTTCGCCAGCGTCATTCCATCCAGAAAATGCCATCACCATAATCGGGTTACGAAGGGCTGGGATGTGGTGTATCTCCATAGGACTAAACCTTAGGGTAATCTTGCGGGCTTGTGCTAGATATAAATCTTTGAGGAGACAAGTGAAGGTTTTTTTTGACGCAGTCTTCTTTGATATGGATGGCTTACTGGTTGATTCTGAACCCGAGTGGCTCAAATCTGAGAGGGAAATTACAGCCATATATGGATATCAATGGCTACCTGAGGACCAGGTGGCCTGCTTGGGTGGGCCGCTCTCTCGCGTTGGCGACTATATGCATCAGAAATGCAACCAGGCACAGACACCCCAGTTCTTCACGGACAAACTCATAGAAGTGCAATCGGCAAAGATGCGATCACACTCCCCTTTTATGCCGGGGGCTTTTGAGCTGGTTAAGGAGCTCCAACTCGCTGGGGTTAAAACAGGGTTAGTCTCAGCAAGTCCACGAATCATCGTTGATGCGGTATTGGACAATGTTGGAACAGATCTCTTTCCTTTTTCTATTTCAAGTGATGACGTCACAAATACAAAGCCCCACCCAGATGCTTATCTCAAAGCCGCGCAGTTAACGAATAGTGATATCGCAAATTGTTTAGTATTTGAAGATTCATTAACTGGTGCTGGCGCCGCTACGAGCAGTGGTGCATGGCTTGTGGCTGTCCCTCACTTAGTTCAAGTGGAAGAATCTGCACGTGTGCGAGTCATTAAATCCCTTGAGCAGCTTGACTTTGCAAAGTTACAATCTCTGCATACGGATTTTTCAGCAAAGATTTAGCTCGTGTGAGCAGGACAGATACTTTTGAAAAAGCACCAATCGCATAAACGACTTGGTTTAGGTGGCCAGTAATCCTTTTCAATTGAGGCGAAGATATCGCTGGCGACGCGCTTGAGTACTTTTTCAGTTGCTGCTAGATCAGTCAATGTCGGTGTGCTCTTTACTACTTTCCCGTCGCCCAAATAAATGAGTTGCAGTAGACGTGGAAGTACATTGTGAGTCTTAAAATAAAGGAGTGCGTAAACGCGCAGTTGGAAGAGGGCTTTCTCTTCCCATCCTGGCTTGGGGGCTTTTCCAGTTTTGTAATCCACAATGCGCACTTCACCTGTTGGCGCAACATCTAGACGATCTACATAACCATGCAGATAAATCTCATCTGAGAAATCATTTTCGAGGTGTAATTCACGGTGCGTTGCTTCAAAGCTTTGTGGATCTTCTAAGGTGAAGTAGGTGCGCAAGAGTGATTCTGCTCGATCAAACCATTCCTTCTCATTGGTAACCATTTCCATCAGCTCTGGTTTTTCGGCCATTTGTGCTTGCCAACGTGAGGGCAAAAGCTCAATTGCACTCTGCGGCGTTCTATCTGCCGGAGCATTTTCAAAAAGATCGTGCAAAACTGTGTGAACTAATGTTCCCCGCTCAGCATCCAGTGAAGGCGGTTGCGGCAGCTGATCGATGACACGGTATTTATAGAGTTGAGGACAGTTCTCAAACTCACTTACCCGACTAGGGGATAGGCGCAGTGGTTGGTTACTCACGTACGGCAACATACCCGCACTTACTACACATATTTGACCTAAGATGCTCCCGTGTCGAATCTAGGTTTCTTTGCTGCGGGTGATCGCATTCAACTCACCGACCCCAAAGGAAAGCTCTATAGCTTCACGATAGTTCCAGGCAAGGAATGGCACACACACAAAGGCTGGATTACCCATGATGATCTCATTGGGATGCCTGAAGGTTCAGTTGTGAGCACGACTGCTGGTTTGAAGTTCACGGCCTTTAAGCCACTGCTGGCTGACTATGTATTAACAATGCCACGCGGTGCAACGATTGTTTATCCAAAAGATGCCGCGATGATTATTGGATTAGCCGATATCTATCCAGGAGCACGAGTGCTTGAAGCTGGAGTTGGTAGCGGTGCTCTCACTATTTCATTGTTAAGAGCTGCTGGTGAAAAGGGATACCTTCATTCAGTTGAGCGAAGAGCTGATTTTGCAGAAAATGCTCGTTCCAATGTTGATGCATATTTCGAAGCTCCACCTAGTAATTGGAAATTAACTGTGGGGGACTTGCAGGATCAAACCTTTGATAGTGAGTTTGATCGGGTTATTTTAGACATGCTGGCTCCATGGGAGTGCGTTGATATCGCTGCCCGTGCTTTGCGTCCAGGCGGTGTCTTTATGTCATATGTCGCAACTACCACACAGTTATCTGCCACCGCTGAAGCAATAAAGGAAGATGGTCGATTCACCGAGCCTGAGAGCAGTGAAACTTTGGTTCGTGGATGGCACCATGAAGGTTTAGCAGTTCGTCCGCAACAGCGAATGATTGGGCATACGGGATTTTTGATTCAAAGTCGCCGCATGGCCCCTGGCGTTGAAGTGTTGGCTCGTCGTCGCAGGCCATCAAAAGGTGCATACGGTGTCGCGGAAGAGTGAGCGTTTAGTAAATCTAACAATCGCCCTGCTTGCTACGAAGAGATACCTGACTAAAACAGAGATTTACAACTCAGTTGAAGGTTATGAGGGTACTCCGGAGACAAAAGAGAGAATGTTTGAACGCGATAAAGATGATCTACGTTCACTTGGAATTGAAATTGAAGTGGGTAGTTTTGATCCATTGTTTAATGATGAAGCCGGCTACAAGATCAAACAAGAAAAGTATCAGTTTGAACTGGGTGACATCTCATCTATTGAGGTTTCACTTCTGTCTTTAGCAGCCCAAGCTTGGCAAGAAGCATCATTTGGTGATGTAGCGCAAAGAGTGCTTTTGAAGCTTCGTTCTATTGGTATCCCCAGTGATGAGCTATCCATTCCCGCAACTGTTCATAAACTCAATGACGGTGGACAGGATCTGTCTCTGATTACAAAAGCGATAGCGCAAAGTCAGCTTCTAGCTTTTGCTTATCTGGATTCGAGCTTGAAGATCAATATGAGAAGCGTTGTTCCGATTGCTCTATCTACTCGCAATGGCTTGTGGTACTTGTCGGGTGTAGATCAAGAGATTCAAGAGATACGAACCTTTCGAGTAGATCGAATAAGTAGCGCAATAACAGCCAGTGAGGGACCAAGTGATTTTGAAACTCCAACTGGATTTGATCCAAGCAAAGCTCTTTCAGATTCACCGACGCATGATTTTGCTTTGATTGATGTCCGTGTGGGTAAAGCGTCCTCCCTTCGCGCTTTGGCAATCTCGACACAATCATTGGGGGAGTGGGATCAAATCAAGATTCCAATTTTAAGCCTAGATTCGCTCTGTTCTATAGTTTTGTGGCATGGCCCTGATGCTTTCGTTCAGGAACCAGCAGAGTTAAGAGATCTTGTCGTTGAGCATCTTGTAGCCTTAGTGGAAAATCATGGTTAGAAAATTTTCGGCACCGCTTGAGCGCACAGCGCGACTTTTAGATCTTGTTCCATATATCAGTTCTCATCAAGGGATCTCATTAAAAGAGCTTTCAAAGGTCTTTAAAGTGGAGCAAACTCAGATGACTAGTGACCTAACGACGCTGTGGATGTGCGGGCTCCCTGGCTATACACCTCTGGAACTCATGGATTTAGATTTTGAATCTGGTTTTGTAACTATTCACAATGCGGAAACCTTATCGAAGCCTCGCTCCATTACCTTTGATGAAGGGGTCGCTCTTGTTCTTGGTTTAGATTTACTACGTTCAGCTCTGTCACCCGAGAGGAGCGATCTCTTGGACAGAATCGATCTCTTGTCGCAACGTCTAGCTGGATTGATTAAACTTCCGTCGGCATTATCTGCAACTTCGGTTGTCAATCAAGAAGTCTCGGCAGCAATTACTGATGCGTTGAAATCGAGAATGGGCCTTGAAATCACTTACCATTCTCTTTACCGCGATGAACTCAGTACCCGAATTATTCTTCCCATCGAAATTGTTGAAACCGACGGTCAGCTTTATCTCAGTTCCTACTGTTACACAGCCTCAGACTTTAGAGAGTTCCGTATCGACCGAATTCAAGGCGCAAGCGTCCAAGCGGGTCTACAAGAGATTCCGAAGAATTCTGCCCAGCAATTAAGTTATACCTGCACAATCAAGGTCCTAACTCCAACTCGTGCTATAGCTGAACGGTTCAAACAAAGTGAACTTCAAGTTAACACTGCCTTTGATTTTAAAACTTACTCATTCCAGTGGATTGAGCGCTCCATCATGGCCTCTGGAAGAACAGTCTGCTTGCAGTCACCCCCTGATGTTAGAAAATCAGTAGCAGTAATGGCTCAAACGATGCTGGATCGATACAAAGCTCGCTGAAATCGCCTACCCATTCAAAGGAATCTGATGTAACCTAGAGCCAAATATTAGCCAAGGAGTTAACGTTATGAATTTGGGTCCAAGAGAGATCGTCGTCCTTCTCATTGTTGTACTTGTTTTGTTCGGCGCGAAGCGTTTGCCGGATTCAGCCCGCTCACTTGGTCGCTCCATGCGCATTTTCAAGAGCGAAATGAAGGAAATGAAAGCTGATGACGGCGTGATCGAAGAAGACGGCAAAACCGAGAAGTAGATAAATGGCATCTGTTAATGAAGCACGGATGCCCCTTCTAGATCACTTACGCGAATTTCGAAAACGAGTTCTTCGTTCTGCGATTGCAGTGTTGGTTGCATTTGGCGGAGGGTGGTATTTCTACGATCCAATCATTGTCACCTTAGCTAAACCAGTGTGCGACTTAAAAGCTGCCCAGCAATCTGGTGCAGCTAGTTGTGGTGCTCTCTACATCAGCGGTGTTCTTGGTCCACTTGATTTACAGATTAAGGTCGCACTGCTAACAGGCATTATTGTCTCGGCACCTTTTTGGCTTTACCAACTTTGGGCCTTTATTGCCCCTGCGCTCCATAGAAAAGAAAGACGCACGAGTGTTCTCTTCGTTGCAGCGGCAACCCCATTTTTCGCGATGGGTGCCACGCTAGGTTATTTCATTCTTCCTGTTGCAATTAAAGCTCTTTTCGGATTCACTCCCAATTCAATTAGCAACTTGGTTAGGTTTGACGATTATTTAGATTTCGTTCTCAGAGTCATTCTCTTTGTGGGACTTGCTTTCGAACTACCAATATTCCTTCTGACATTTAATTTAATTGGATTTCTCCGCGGCAAAACAATTTTGAAACCATGGAGAATTTGGATTTTCATAATATTCTTCTTTGTTGCAGCACTATCACCGACAGCAGATCCCTTAAGCATGGTTCTCTTATCTGGACCCTTGATTCTTTTCTACTTTATGGCTGGATTAATTGCCGTACTAGTCGATCGGCGACGTGATAAGAAAGCGGTTTCCGTCGAAACGGGTAGTCCTGCCATTGACGCACCAACATCCATTAAGGAATAGCCGATAGGGTCTTCCCATGTGGGCCGTAGTTATCAATCCAGTTTCTGGCCAAGGCAAAGGTGCTCGAATCGGAACCCATGTTGCCGGTTATCTCAATAGCCGTGGGATTAAATATGAAATCATTATTGGGCGCAACGGCATAGACCAGGCAGATTTGCTTCAAAGATTCCTTGATCGCAATCCAGAGTGCAGTGGTGTTATAGCAGTGGGTGGAGATGGGCTACTTCATCTAGTTCTACAAAAAATCACTCCAGCACAAGTGCCGTTAGCTTTGATTCCTGCAGGTACAGGAAATGATTTCGTTCGAACTTTGGGTTGGTTACCTGATGATGTCGATGCGATTCTTGAAGCAACCTTGTCTAAGAAAGCGCGTTCTGTGGACCTAGGTTTAGTAGATGGGGAGTGGTTCGCAGCTATTTTATCTACAGGCTTTGATTCCATAGTAAATGAAAAGGCCAACACGATGTCATGGCCAAAGGGGCCAAACAAATACAACGTAGCTATTGCCATTGAACTTCCTAGATTTGCCCCTCGTCATTACGAAATCGTTCTCGATGATCGAACGATCTCTACACAGGCGATGCTCATAGCGGTTGCCAATGGTCGCTCCTACGGTGGTGGAATGTTGGTTTGTCCTCAGGCAGAGATAACCGATGGTTATTTTGACGTAATGGTTCTGCATCCCGTCTCGAAATTGGAGTTTATAAAGGTTTTTCCAAGAGTTTTCAAAGGAACGCACATCACGCATCCAGCAGTTGAAATCGTGCGTAGTAAGAGCGTGAAAATCACAGCCGATGCAGTGGCATATGCCGATGGGGAACGTGTAGGTCAACTACCAGTCAGCGCTCAATGTATGCCAGGTGCTCTAATGACGTGGATGCCATGACAACTCCGGCAGAGAAATTCGCTGCAGCTAAAGTGCGCAATCAATACAAAGAGACAACGGCGTTTGTTCAGAGCTTTGATTTTGAGTTTGACCCTTTTCAGGTTGCTGCTTGTCACGCCGTGGAAGAGGGGAGTGGTGTTCTAGTTGCGGCCCCAACTGGTGCTGGAAAGACGGTCGTTGGTGAATTCGCCGCCCATCTTGCTCTCAAGCTAGGCAAGAAGTGTTTCTACACCACACCAATTAAAGCTCTTTCAAACCAGAAGTACTCAGAGTTTGTTGCAATGTTTGGTGAAGATCGAGTCGGTCTGCTCACTGGAGATACGAGTATTAATGGTGAAGCAGATGTGTTAGTGATGACTACAGAAGTTTTGCGCAACATGCTATATGCCGGCTCCAATACTTTGACCAACTTGGGTTATGTGGTGATGGATGAAGTCCACTACTTGGCTGACAAATTCCGTGGCGCGGTATGGGAGGAAGTGCTCATCCATTTAATGGAGAGTGTGCAAGTGATTTCTCTATCGGCAACGGTTTCAAATGCTGAGGAGTTTGGTGAATGGTTGGCAGAAGTACGAGGCAATACCCAAGTCATTGTCAGTGAAATTCGCCCCATACCGCTCTATCAGCATGTTCTTATCGGTAATCGACTTCTGGATCTTTTTGAAAAACCTGGACAGATAAACCCCGAAATTTTGCAACGAGAGCGTGAAGCCGTGCGCAAAGCATCTTTAAGCAGAAATCGGCGAGGAAGATTTAATGAAGCTCAAGATCGATTATCACGCGCTGACATCATAGAAAAACTGTCCAATCAGAATTTACTGCCAGCGATAACATTTATCTTCTCACGAGTAGGCTGCGACGCTGCGGTTAAACAGTGCTTGCATGCGGGATTACGTTTAACTTCTACTGCCGAGCGTGAAGAAATACGCGCGACAGCTCTGAAGTACACACAAAACATCGCAGAAGAAGATCTTGAAGTTTTAGGTTTCGATGATTGGCTCACCGCTCTCGAACGTGGAATAGCAGCCCACCATGCGGGGCTTCTTCCAAGTTTTAAGTCTGCAGTTGAGGAGTTGTTTCAAAAGGGGCTCATCAAGGCAGTCTTTGCCACAGAGACTCTGGCACTTGGAATCAACATGCCAGCTCGCACTGTTGTGTTAGAGAAGTTGATTAAGTACAACGGTGAGTCTCACGTGCCAATTACGCCCGGGGAATATACCCAACTCACAGGACGTGCAGGCCGTCGCGGAATAGATATTGAAGGTAACGCCGTCATTCAGTGGTCTCCAACTGTTGATTCTGCCTCAGCGGCTGGTTTGGCATCAACTCGTACCTATCCTCTTCGTTCATCTTTCGCACCGACCTACAACATGTCAATCAATCTCATTGCACGATTCGGTCGTGAACGAGCCAGGCGGTCTCTAGAGTCATCATTCGCCCAGTTCCAAGCAGACCGCGCGGTAGTTGGTTTGTCTAGGCAGATTGCTAAAAATGAAAGTGCGATGCAAGAACTGCTTTCCCAAGCCGTGTGCCATTTAGGAGATTTCCTTGAGTATGCGGGGATTCGTCGCGAAATCAAAGAGGTAGAAACTCTTCTCTCTAAGCGAGATCACAAAAAAACTTTTGATAACAGACAGCGAGCACGTTTAGAAGGTGACCTCACTGATTTGCGTAAAGGACTTCGCAATCACAGCTGCCATGCGTGTGCTCAGCGCGAGGATCATTCACGATTTGCTGAAAAAGCTGGACGACTCAGCCGGGAAAATGATGGTCTTCATACGCGTGTTCAAAGTCGTACCCACGTTATTGCGAAGACTTTTGATCAGATATGTCAGGTTCTCACACATCTTGGTTACATCGAAGGGGAGAAGCCAACTACCCAAGGAAAAATCCTCACAAAGATCTATGCTGAATCTGATCTACTTTTAACTGAGGCAATACGTCGCGGAGTTCTAGATGAACTGAATGCTCCTGAACTGCTCTCAGTTGTTTCCACAATGATCTTTGAGTCACGAAACGCTGACAACGTTGCTCCCAAAATGCCGAGTCCGCGCGTATCAAACGCCCTTGCTGATGTTATTTCCATCTGGGCTGAGTTAGAAGAGCTTGAAACTGAGTATGGTGTAAAGACTCAGCGCCAACCAGATGCCGGTTTTTGTTGGGTTTCATATCGCTGGGCAAATGGAAACTCCTTACAAAACGTTCTCAAGGGAACTGATATGTCAGTTGGCGATTTTGTTCGTTCAACTAAACAGTTATCTGATCTGCTTAATCAAATCGCTGCTGCAAGTGAAAAACTTCGACCAGTATGCAAGGATGCCGTTAAGCGCATCGACAGGGGAGTGGTTGCATTCCTTATGGGAGATTTATGACATTAATGCTTCTCGATAGCGCATCGCTCTGGTATCGCGCCTATTACGGAATGCCTGACACTCTCACAGCACCTGATGGAACACCGGTGAATGCAATTCGTGGTTATGTGGATATGACTGCAAGATTGATGTCAGTTTATAAACCTAATCGATTGGTTGCATGCCTGGATGGGGATTGGCGCCCGAGTTGGAGAGTGGAACTTTTCCCAGATTACAAAGCCAACAGATTAGAGGAAGAAGGCGATGAGGAAGAAGAGCCAGAAACTCTCACCCCTCAGATTCCTATTCTTTTAGAGCTTCTTGATCTCTTTGGAATCCCAGTGGTTGGCGTTGATGATTATGAAGCCGATGATGTTATGGCTACCTATGCCGAGATTGAAAAAGGACCTATTCGAATCGTCACGGGCGATAGAGATCTCTTTCAAATGGTCGATGACAAACGTGATATCAAAGTTGTCTATTTGGCTAAAGGTATTTCTCAGCATGATCTAGTTGATTATGCATACGTCGCAAATAAATATGGAATTCCTGGCGATCGCTATGCCTTATTTGCAATGTTTCGCGGCGATCCATCCGATGGATTACCAGGGGTTCGAGGAATTGGCGAAAAGGGAGCTGCGTTAATTGCCAACGCCTTTTCGAATGTGGATGAGGCTATGGCAGGAGCTCTCGCAGCACACGAATCGTTGCCGCCCGCTTTAGCTAAGAAGATCATTGCCGGCGCTGATTATCTAAAGATTGCCCCAACAGTTGTTCAGGTTGCTCGCAATGCACCGCTTCCTCACGTTGATTTAGCAATGCCTAAAGCTCCAAAGGATTTATCAGAGATTTACCAATTCAAGGAACGCTATGGATTAGGCGCCAGCGTTGATCGTTTGATCAGTGCGCTAGGTTGGTAAATCTTCTTCTATCTGCCCTTAGCGGACTACTTCTAAGCGCAGCATTTGAACCAATTGCGTTGTGGTGGTTAGCTCCGATTGCACTTGCCTTAGCGATGTATGCACTAGCCAGTAGTGAGCGTAAATATCTGAGTGTCTTGGCCTTTGCCCTCACATTTAATCTCGTCTTATTGCATTGGACCAGTATCTATGTCGGCTCTTTGCCATGGATCATCCTGGCCACAGGATTAACTCTGTTTTATCTACCTTTAGTGGCAGTTAAACGCCTTGGAATCTCCTTCTTTCCACTCATATTCATTGTCTTAGAAGAGATCCGCAACCATTTTCCTTTTCAAGGTTTTGGTTGGGCAAGAATCGCTTACTCTCAAGCCGATGCGCCTTATGCAAAGATTGCAGCTCATGGGGGAGCGGTCGCACTTTCAGCCATCACTGTTTTGTTAGGATTATTTATTCACCATATCTCTAAAAAAGAACTGCAGTTTTTGATTTTATTACCAATTGTTTTAGTCTTAATACCTATCAATGTGGATATAAATCAAACAACACGAGCATTACTTATTCAAGGTAATGTTCCTAAGTTAGGTTTAGATTTTAACTCTAGAGCTACAGAGGTTTTTAATAATCATGTTGAAGAAACAGAAATTGCCTTACAAAGCGAGAAAGAAGTCGACTTTATACTCTGGCCTGAAAATGCAGTTGATGTTGATCCATTTCGAAACCCAGAAATCTTTGAAACACTCAATACTTTTACCACCCCATTAATAGTTGGGGCCATTGTCAATAGAGATAGGGAGATTCTCAATACCTCAATATTGTGGACAAAAGAGAAGCAGAATGTCTATATAAAGCAACACCTGACACCTTTTGGGGAATACATCCCATTGCGCTCATTAGCCTCCAAAGTCTCACCATTAGTTGATAATGTGCGTGACTTTAGTGCCGGAAATGAGTCGACAATATTCACCATTGGCGCTGCAAAGATTGCACCGATTATCTGTTTCGAGTTACTCGATGATCAGATCATGCAGGATGGAGCCAAGTCATCCAATATCTTGGCTGTGCAGACTAATAGTGCAACCTTTGGAGATTCAGCAGAAAGTGCCCAGCAGCTGCAAATAACTCGAGTGAGGGCTATAGAGCATTTACGAAATGTTCTTTCAGTCTCAACAACGGGATACTCAGCAGTTATCGATTACAACGGAAAAGTTCTACAGACGACTCAGATGGGAACTGCCGAACATCTTTATGCCGAAGTTGGTCTAATTTCGAGCACATCGCCACGGGATAGATATGGGGATTGGGCCTTAGTTATGACGCTGATCTGGCTGCTGATAGCTGCCCGTGGAGCGTATATATACCGCCGATAAGTTACATTATGTAAAGTTATGCAAACTCGGATATGGGTGGGCAGGAACAAATGAGGTTCCTATCCCCGTGAGCGCCATCGATACGGCCCACTGTAGGCCAGTACTTACCTTGCATTCCGATAATTTCACCGCTCACAAGACCATTTCGTACTGATGGAAGCCCGCCAGTTTCACGTGAGTATGAGCGGTCCCAATCACCTGCCAAAACACTTTCTATGGTGTGTGGAGCATGACGCAAAGCTGACTCCTCCGCCGAGATCTTTCCATCCATGATCTCCATAATTTCACCGTGAATTGCAGTCATCGCAGCAATAAAGCGGTCAATTTCGGCGATGTCTTCACTCTCGGTTGGCTCAATCATGAAAGTTCCAGCGACAGGAAAACTCATTGTTGGAGCATGGAATCCATAATCCATTAATCGCTTAGCTATGTCATCTACAGTTACGCCACTAACCTTGGTGATCTCTCGTAAATCCAAAATGCATTCGTGTGCAACACGCCCATGCTCACCTGTGTAAAGAACTGGGAACATTGGATTCAACTTTGCTGCCATGTAGTTAGCAGACAAGATCGCAATAGATGTTGCAAGTGTGAGGCCTTCCCCACCCATCATGCGAATGTATGCCCATGAGATAGGCAAAATACTCGCAGAACCAAATGGCGCACCACTAATTGGTCCAGGACCGGTTGCAGGTCCTGATAATTCATCCAATGGATGATTAGGTAAGAATGGCGCTAAGTGAGCGCGGGAAATAACTGGTCCAACACCTGGTCCCCCACCACCGTGTGGAATACAAAAAGTTTTATGTAAATTCAAATGCGAAACATCTGCACCGAACTTTCCGGGTTGAGCTAAACCAACTAATGCATTCAAATTTGCACCATCAACATAAACCTGGCCACCAGCATCATGGACAAGTCCACATAGTTCGGTAATTGCAGATTCAAAAACACCATGTGTGGATGGATATGTGACCATGATGGCGGCCAATGACTGTGCGTGCTGAGAAATCTTCACCTTTAAATCATCAATGCTCACGTTTCCATGCTCATCGCACTCAATAACCACAACCTGCATTCCAGCCATAACTGCGCTGGCAGCATTGGTGCCATGGGCAGAAGATGGAATCAAACAAATAGTGCGAGCTTGATCACCACGGGAATCGTGGTAATTACGAATAGCCAATAATCCAGCAAACTCCCCCTGGCTTCCGGCGTTAGGTTGCAGCGAGACTGCGTCATAGCCAGTGATTTTTATAAGCCAATCTGAGAGTTGTGCAATCAATTCTCGAAATCCTGCGTTTTGTTTTGCTGGGGCAAATGGATGCAAAGATGAGAACTCAGGCCACGTCACAGCTTCCATCTCTGTTGTGGCATTGAGCTTCATAGTGCAAGAGCCCAGCGGAATCATGGTGCGATCCAGGGCCAAGTCTCGATCAGAAAGGGTGCGCAGATAGCGCAGCATCGATGTTTCAGAGCGCATGGTGTTAAAGATTGGGTGGCGCAAATATGTAGATGTACGGGTTGCAAAATCAGGAATCGATTTACTGGCAACCCCTACTGCCCCACTTCCGAAGATCTCACACAAATCCTTGAGTGTCTTTGTATCCGTAGTTTCATCTAAGGAAACTCCCACGTGTGTTCCATCTACGACTCTGAGATTAATCTTTTTTCCATCTGCCTTCTTATGAAGTGTGACGGCATCCTTAACTTCAATGAGAAGAGTGTCGAAGTAGTTTGAGTGAACAACTTTATGCCCAGATGCGCTCACTGAGTTTGCTAACTCTTGTGTCTGTCTGTTCACGCGAGATGCAATTATTTTCAATCCTGTTGGTCCGTGCCACATGGCATAGAAGGCACTCATGACGGCTAAGAGAACTTGTGCGGTGCAGATATTGCTCGTCGCTTTGTCACGACGAATATGCTGCTCACGTGTCTGAAGAGCCAAGCGAAAAGCTGGATTTCCATGCGAGTCAACACTCTGTCCAACTAAGCGTCCTGGCAATGATCGCTCTAAACCTTCACGGACCGACATGAAACCAGCATGTGGTCCACCAAAGCCCATAGGTACTCCAAAGCGCTGGGCTGAACCAACTGCAATATCAGCGCCCCACTCCCCTGGCGGCGTTAACAAAGTGAGTGCAAGCAAATCTGTAGCTGCAATGAGCAAACCTTCTTTTGCATGAACCCATGTGGCAAGTTGGCTGTAATCAATGATTTCACCGTGAGTATTTGGATATTGAACAAGGACTCCGAATACTTCAGAATTCGCCGGTACCTCGGAAAGATCGACTACTTCAACCTTAATACCTTGTGGCCTAGCGCGTGTCTGTACCACTGCAATAGTTTGTGGATGCACATTGACATCAATAAGAAATACCGCATCATCACTTCCCTTATAAACACGACGGGCTAGCGTCATAGCTTCAGCTGCTGCTGTGCTTTCATCCAACATAGAGGCATTGGCTATTGATAGAGCTGTTAAATCGCAGACCACGGTTTGAAAAGCGAACAGAGCTTCTAATCGCCCTTGTGAAATCTCTGGTTGATACGGCGTATAAGCGGTATACCAAGCAGGGTTTTCCATAACGTTTCGCAAAATTACAGGCGGAATAATAGTTCCGTAATAGCCGGTACCAATCACATTGCGATACACATCATTTTTATCTGCAAGTGCGCGTAGTTCTGCAATAACATCTACTTCATTGAGGGCTGTTGGAAGCGTTTGACTTAACCTTTTGGTCATTGCAATATTTTGAGGAACAACATCTGCTATAAAATCTGCCATTGAGGAATAGCCAAGTTCCATCAACATCGTTTGGGCCTGATCCTCTGAAGGACCGATGTGTCGACGTGAAAACGCGTCGTAGTCAACCATGTCCAACATCCCCTACCCATACAAAGGGGCCTTCAATGGCCCCTATGAGATAAGGATAGGTCTTTTCAAGCGCCTTTGCTCTTGCGACGTAGGGAAAGTTCATCGTTAGATTCAACACCCACGCTTTGACCACTGATCTCACCTTGCAAGAGTGAGAGAGAACCCTCCACCTCATGCCACACTTTTCCAACAGCGATACCAAATACTCCTTGGCCACCTGCCAGCAAGTCGATGATGTCATCTGGGCTCGAGCACTCATAGATAGATGCACCATCACTCATCAACGTCATGCTCTCCAGCTCAGTTACTCCTCTGCTGCGAAGGTGATCAACAGCGGTACGAATGTTTTGCAGCGATACGCCGGCATCTAATAGACGCTTAACGATTTTTAATACGAGAATGTCTCTAAACCCATATAGACGTTGAGTTCCTGAACCGCTTGCAGTTCTAATGCTTGGCTCAACTAAACCTGTGCGTGCCCAATAATCTAACTGGCGGTATGTAATACCGGCGGCAGAACAAGCAGTAGCGCCACGGTAGCCAATTTCTAGTTCATGGGAAGTCACAGGCAAACTCGTTTCTCTTGGGGAGTGATGTAAATGTAGGGCAGCAAGGCTCCCCGTTCAATGACCGACACGGTCGTAACCTCTACTTGAGATTGAGGGTTTAGTCCCCTAGCCCGCAAAATCCTCGGGGTTAATCTGGTCTAAGAACTCTCTAAAGCGCTCAACTTCCCGGTTTTCATCCCCTGGAGCTGCCTCGGCCGGAATCTCAATTCCGATTTCATCGAGTAGTTCTGAGCTAGCCAAAATATTGGCTGAAGCTCTAAGGGCTAAAGCGATGGCATCTGAGGGCCTGGCAGAGATGGTGTGCGTGGTGTCAGCGCTATCTCTGACTATGAGGTTGGCATAAAAAACACCTTCATCTATATGGGTAATGTGAACTGCCGTCAGGGTGGCTTGGAGCTCTTCAACAATGTTTTGAGTTAAATCATGAGTTAAAGGTCGTGGTGGCTGAACACCTTGCTGAGCAAAAGCGATAGCCGTTGCCTCTACTGCCCCAACCCAAATGGGCAGAAATCGAGTTCCATCAATTTCTTTAAGTAAGACGATGGGCTGATTGGAAGGCATTTCGACTCGAACGCCGATGACCTCCATGGAAATCATCATTGGTTATGAACGAAGGCGATGAAGTCCGCCGCGGACAAGTGCTGCATGCAGACGAATAGAAAGAGATGCGATCTCCTTTTGAACTTCTTCAGCACGGGCCTTTGAATCGGCGCTCTTTTGTCTAGTCAAAGGAGTGATGACTTGCTCAATTAATCCAATTTCACGATCTGCTGCAGATTTAAAGGAGCGCAAGTGACGAGCTTCAATTCCAAAACCAGCCATCTCTGTTACAGCCTTAGCAATAGCTAGAGCGTCTCCATCGTAGTGACGACCACGAATGGTGATCAGGCCAAAGCCCTCTAGTTCAACTAGTTGATCTTCTTTGAGCCCTGAGTTCTTCAAGAGTTCATCGCGAGAAAGACGCATCTCTGAAACTTCACCAAATGTGCTGGGTGCCATCTCTCCATCAATTGTTGCCAGGCCAAGAGTTGGTCGAGGTGCTGCAACTGAACCAGTAGCTGCTGGAACAAGGCCACGATCAATTGCATCTAAATTGTCTTTAATAACTTTAAGGGGCAAGTACTGATCACGTTGAGCAAGAAGCACATAGCGCAGACGTTCTAGATCAGATGTTGTGAACTTGCGGTAACCAGATGGTGTTCGCTGCGGCTCAATCAAACCTTCAGATTCTAGGAAGCGAATCTTTGAGATTGTTATATCTGCAAAATCTGGGCGAAGTCTGTTTAGAACTTCACCAATGCTCAGATACGCGCGAGCTGGAACTGCCATTGAAATTCTCCCCTAATTATTTTCTGCCAGAAACAAATAGCAGATGGAACTTGCCAATTTGAATCTGATCTCCGGAATGTAGTGCGTGTTCTGTTACTGAAGAGTTGTTGACATATGTGCCATTTAAAGAACCACTGTCTTTGAGTGAAAATCCTGAAGAGGCACTTTCAATCTTTGCGTGGGATCTAGAGACTGTTACATCGTCTAAGAAAACATCACTGCCAGATGAGCGACCAATGCTTGCACCTTGTGCAGTAATCAAAAATCTAGAACCAAGATTTGATCCTCGATTAATAATCAACATCGCTTTTTCTGCTGACTGTGCGATTTCTTCGATAATGCTGCGATCTGCGGCTGAGACAGTGGCTAGAAACTCATCAAGAGCTCCAGCTGGGGAATGACTGGCTGTGCGTGGACCTAGGTGCAAAGTGGTGGTGAGTTCGCTGGGCGTTTGTTCTGCCTTCACTTGTCTCTCCCCCTTCACCGTCAACCTGAGGCTGACACTAAAGGGGTGAGAGGATTTGGTCAAGCCGTAATGTGGACGTAACCCGCAGCATCCATCAGGTCAACAGGCGTACCTGTTACCTCAACCTTGACCAACCAGCCAGCACCATAGGGATCGCTGTTGACAAGCTCTGGGGTTTGAGAAAGTGCGCCATTAATTTCACTCACAACGCCACTAACGGCTGCGAAAATCTCTGATACTGATTTTGTAGATTCAATTTCTCCACAAACTTTGCCGGCGGTAAGGGTTTCGCCAACTTTCGGAAGTTGAACATAGACAATGTCACCGAGCGCACCCTGCGCAAAATCAGTAATTCCCATTGTGTAGAGATTTCCAGTTGAACTTACCCACTCATGCTCTTTGGTGTACTGCAAACCCTCAGGAATTGATGACACGTGTTCCTCTCATTTGCGAAAAGCCTTCGCGTCCATAACTTATACCTGTCGCAATGTAGAGGGCAATCCCCCAGATGGCAAAACTCCATCCCAGAACGAAAGCAATCGTTCCGAGAGGAGTGTCACTTTTAGCTAAGAGTAAAAAAGGGAAGGCATACATAAGATTGAAGGTTGCCGCCTTGCCCAAATAAGTAACTGTGAAAGGCGCCAGACCTCTTGATTTCATTATCAGCGTTATAAGGCCTAGAACTAAATCTCGGGCTATGAGTAAGACGATGATCCAGGCCGGAACTATGTCGCGGATTAGAAAGACGATCAGAATCGTCAAGATGTATAGGCGATCAATTGCTGGATCAGCTAATTCTCCAAAGCGAGAAGTTTGATTCCAGGCTCTGGCTAACTTTCCATCGAAGTAGTCAGTGGCTCCCCCGATAGCTAAAACCACAATCGCCCACCCATCTGCCTCGATAGAAAGAGTGAGATAAACGAAAAGTGGAATACCTAGAAAGCGCAGAAACGTTAAAGCATTAGGAATTGATAGAAGCGATGAATTCATTGCTCACTCTCGCTCTTTAACCCTGATCGCTACTTGTACTGGAGTGCCAGGAAATGAGAACTCCTCACGCAATCTACGTTCAATGAATCGGCGATATGAAGCCTCAATCCAGCCATTAGAAAAGACTACGAACTTAGGAGGCGCGATTCCAGCCTGGGTGGCGTAGTAAACCTTTGGTTGCTTTCCACCACGAACCGGAGGCGGCGTTGCACCGATAAGAGCTCCAAGGAATGAGTTGAGCTTGGCCGTTGGAACGCGCTTTTCCCAACTATCAAGTGCTGTGCGAAGCGCCGGTGCTAGACGATCTCGGTGCCATCCAGTTTTGGCGGCCACGTTTACTCGCTGTGCCCATTCCACTTGATCCAGGTGGCGATCAATCTCGCGATCCAACTGATCTCTGCGATCTTCATCAACTAAGTCCCACTTATTCATCACTATCACCATGGCTTTTCCAGCCTCTTCCACCATTGTGATCACACGCAAATCCTGCTCAGTGATTGGCTCTGATGCATCTAAAACCACGACTGCCACCTCACAGCGCTCAAGGGCTGTCTGTGTTCGAAGGGATGCGTAGTAATCAGTACCTGATGCCTGGTTAGCGCGCTTTTTCAATCCTGCGGTGTCGATAAATCTCCAGATCGATCCACCAAATTCAATTAGCTCATCAACTGGATCTCTAGTTGTTCCTGCAACATCATCAACGATAGATCTATTCTCACCAGCTAAAGCATTGAGCAATGATGACTTACCAACATTTGGTCGACCAATGAGTGCAACTTTGCGATAACCATCCTGAGTTTGTGCTCCCCCAACTTCAGGAAGCTCAGCAACAATATGATCAAGTAAATCTCCAGAACCACGGCCGTGAAGTGCTGAAACGAAATATGGTTCACCAAGTCCTAGTGACCACAAGCCATGAGCTTCTGATTCTTCGCGCTCTCCATCAACTTTGTTACCAATTAAAATTAGAGGCTTCTTTGCTTTGCGCAGATGCTGAACCAAAATGTCATCTTCATCTAAAGCGCCAACTTGAGCATCAACAACAAATGCAAGTACATCAGCTTCTTGCATTGCTATTTCTGCACCAGCACTTACCTGAACAGAGATACCGTCAGGTTTTGCTTCCCAACCGCCAGTGTCCATGATGATGAAACGACGACCGCCCCATTCGCATTCATACTGCACACGATCACGTGTCACACCAGGTGTGTCTTCAACAATTGCTTCTCTTCGTCCTAAGAATCTGTTAATCAATGTTGATTTACCAACGTTAGGTCGGCCCAAGATTGCAACGATTGGTAATCCTAGAAGTGAGCGTTGGCGGAGTAATTCCCAAATTCGCTCCACTGTTTCATCTAAATCCAGATTAGTTGAATCCACTTCTACTGCATCAAATGCCATAACCAACGGTGAAACGGTGCGATTAGTGTCGATGGAGTCACGATTTTCTAAAGAGCTTTTAACATCAACAGATTTATCATCTGTTTCATTCTCACGGCGATAAGCGCGAGCATCCAAATCAGCTGTTAAATAGATCTTAAGAGCCGCATCTGGAACTACCACCGTTCCAATGTCACGTCCCTCAACAACTATTCCACGTGGTGCCTGAGAAATAATTTTCCGTTGGATGCCAAGAAGTTCGTCGCGAATTTGTGGCATCGCACTAATGCGACTGACATTCTCAGTTACTGATGTGCCGCGGATCGCGTGAGTAATCTGTGTATCGCCTGCAAATACATCTGGAGAATTGGGATCTGAGACAAATCTAATTGGCACGCTCTTAAGTGCTTTAAGAATTTCTACAGCTTCAGTGCAGTTATTTTCTAATGCAATCCAAGTAACTGCGCGATAGAGCGCACCAGTATCTAAATAATTCCATCCAGCACGAATTGCTATTGCTTTAGATGTGCTGGATTTACCTGCGCCACTCGGGCCATCAATTGCTACGACTATGCCCATGTGATGAGCCTACTTCTATTTACGAACCGGATGAACGTTCCACCCGATCATTGAGAGATGATTTGATAACTTCACAGCATCATCTGCAGAAAGTGCCAAAGTGATTAATGCATTGAGTTGTCCTGGTGAGTGTTCAATTACTAAATCTTCAACGTTTACAGACATTACTGCGCATTCATTGAAGATTGCGCCTAATTGACCTGGTTTGTCATCGATGACAATTGGAACGTAGGTGTATTCACGTGCTTTTCCACCATGTTTACCTGGAATCAAATTTCTTCCGTCACGACCTTTGCGCATAAAGGCGGCAATTTTGTCCTGATCATCAACTGAATCAATCATTGCGCCTAACTCTGTGTGCAAATTTGTAAGTAACGCTTTTATCTCTTGAGAATTTGAATTGATAATCTCTTTCCATAAATTCTCATCCGATGCCGCAATGCGTGTGGTGTCGCGAAGTCCGGCTCCAGCTAGATCTAGCCATTCAGGGGCAACACCATGCAGTGAGCCCGCCAAGAGTGTGGCCGTGATCTGCGGAAGGTGGGAAACTCTTGCGACGGCGGCATCGTGCGAAGCCGCATCTAGTTCGACGCAGGTAGCCCCGAGGAGTTGGATGAGCCATTTAACTTTTGCTATCGCCTCGGGATCAGTTTGCGAATCCGGAGTGATGATCCAGCTCCTGGAGAGAAAGAGATCGGCGCGAGCTGACTCTGCTCCCCCGACTTCGCGGCCAGCCATTGGGTGAGTACCTACGAATTGGCTCAAAGGTAGCGCTGATGACTTAACCTTTTCTATAGGTTCAACTTTTACACTACATACATCTATAAAAGTCGAGTTTGGGTTTAGTGCATACTGCTCATTTATGACCTGGGATAGGGCGCTGAGCGGAGTTGCCAGAATAATAAGCTCCGGCTCGGAAATTGTGACAGCTCCTGTTAAATCCTCTGCTAAACCCTGATTACGACTATCCACGTCGATCATCTCAACGGCTATATTTTTGGCTGCAAGAGCCAACCCGATGGAGGTGCCAATGAGGCCAGCCCCCACAATTCGAACCGAGTGCACCATTACTGAGCTATATCTCGGCGCAGGGCTACTGCCCCGTGTAGATAGATATGAGAGATCTCTTCATGGCTCTTCCCGCTCTCAACGTGGAGCATGGCACGAATAACCATCGCTAAGGCCCCAGGAACATCTACCTCAACAGAGCCAATTAGCGGCACAGAGGCAAAGCCAATCTCGCGACACGCAGCAGCCGGAAAGGCAGCCGTTAAATCTGGGGTCGAAGTGAAAAAAACAGATACAACGTCACTGGGAGTCAGAGTGTTGGCATCCAAAATCGCCTGAATCAGCTCTTTAACCCCTGCGGCTATGGCCTCGGGGTTATTTGCGCTCACTTGTGTGGCGCCACGTATAGCTCTGATCGACATGGGATAAGGGTACCTTTCTTGGTCACTTTTTCGCTCGATTTTGAATGCTTCTAAGATAGTAAAAGTATTTATCGATAAAACCTCTTTACGATAATTCTTCCAATTGGCCTGCTGATCTACTCCCTCATAGCTCAAATTGCTGTTATCGATTTGTCGCTACTACCAAGCGATTTTGTGCTTACTCAATGTCGATATATTGCTATTCGTGGAAATATTATCGATAAACAGATTTAACTGTATTTGACCTATTATCGATTTAGCGTAAAAACGTTAAAGCCCTAAAACGTTACGGAGATTTGTTAACTCTCCTTCATTGAGGTTTCGCCAGCGCCCCTCTGGGGTGTCTCCCAAGGAGATCGGACCAAAGTGAGTTCGGATCAGTCGGAGGACCTGAACATCAACTGCCTCCATGAGCCGGCGAATAATGTGGTACCTACCCTCGTGAATCGAGACCTCGAGCCAGGTTGGAGAGAGCTCTTTATAGGTCAAAACACGACCCATTCCATCCTCTAATTCGATGCCTTTGAGCAGGATTTTATCGATTCCAGTCGGCAGCTTTCCCTCGTGTTCGATGATGTAAGTCTTCTCAAGGCCAAAAGATGGGTGGGTGGCTCGGAAAGTGAGGTCTCCATCATTGGTCAAAAGGATCAATCCTTCGGAGTCTTTATCAAGGCGCCCAACGTGAAAAAGGCGCTCTTTTCGAAGGTCGATGAAATCACTCAGTGAAGGTCTGCCATCTGGGTCATACATGGTTGACAAAACACCCTTAGGTTTATGAAGAACCAAATAAGACTTAGACACTGAACGGGTAATTGTCTCACCATCTACCATGACTTGACTTAATTCAGGGTCAAATTTAGAGCCCATCTCACGAATCGTTAGTCCATCTACGGAAACTCGGCCAGATTCAATGAGCTCATCTGCGCCTCGGCGGCTGGTAATACCCGCATCAGCAATTATCTTATTAAGGCGCATCTGGCCCATGGCTATCCTCCCGACAGTCAGGGGTGAAGGATAGCGCGGAAGTTAGTCAGTTAGCGAATCAAGGATTTCATCTAGCCCATCAAGATTTGGCAGGTATGGAGCCAAGGCAGGCAGATCTTCTAGGGAGTTAAGACCTAAACGCTCTAGGAAGTAGCTAGTCGTTTTATAGAGAATTGCTCCGCTCTCATGTTCAATGCCCGACTCCTCCACTAAACCTCGAGTCACCAAGGTCTTCATAACTGCCTCGACGTTAACCCCGCGAATGGCTGAAACCCGAGCTCGTGAAACTGGTTGGCGATAAGCAATAACGGAAAGGGTCTCAAGGGCAGCTTGGGTTAAGCGAGATTGCTGGCCATCTAGGACAAATTTCTCAACGGCGGTGTTGTAGTCAGGGTTGCTATAGAAGCGCCATCCCCCGTTAATTTTACGAAGGGAGAAACCTCGATCATCATAAGTAGTGACCAGGTGGGCCAGGGCGGCTTCAACTTCATCAACGCTCTTCTCTAGAACCTGGGCCAAAATGATCTCCGAAACAGGCTCATCAACGACCATCAGGATCGCTTCGATAGAACGTTCAACTTCTACATTAGACATTCGTACTACCTTCTGTTTGGTCCGCATCTTCTAAAACTACGGGTATATCAAACTCGTCAGTCACCTCAACTTCACCAGACTCTGAACCGGTCCAGGAGATCTGCAGCTCTCCTAGGGCTATTACCTGGTCAAAGCGCAAAACCCCTTGGCGATAGAGATCGAGCAGAGCCAGGAATCGAGCCACAATCACCAAAGTGTTTTCGGCATCTGAAACCAAATTTCTAAAACTCATCGACTTGAATCTGCGCAAAGCCTCAATCACAACTCGAGACTCTTCTGCCACACTGACCATTTGCTGATAGAGATGCTCCATACTCACAACTGGTGAAACTTTAGGAGTCAGAACGCGATCGGCGATAGCGGCAAAGCGCTGTGGCCCCACTCCGATGAGTACTTCGGGAAGCAGAGCGCTCAACGTTGGATCCAGAGCGACAACACGAGGGAAGAACTTATCGGCCGTAGTGATGCGCTCACTAAAGGTTGCTGCGATCTCCTTGAAGGCTCGGTACTGAAGCAGGCGGGCAAAGAGAATGTCGCGAGCCTCAAGAAGAGCGAGATCTTCCTCGTCATCTACTTCACCACTTGGCAAAAGCCTTGCCGCTTTCAAATCTAACAAGGTTGCAGCCACAACTAGGAATTCTGTGGCCTGATCTAAGCGCCAGCCCTCTCCTGAGGCCTCCAGAGCCCGAATAAAGGCTATGAATTCATCGGTTACCAAGCTCAGAGATATCTCAGTGATATCCATCTTGTGGCGAGAAATAAGTTGTAGGAGTAGGTCAAAAGGACCATCGAAGTTATCGAGGTGGACGGAGAAAGCCCCAGCTACGGCGTTAACATCCTTTGATTCCTCCAGTGATAAATCCATGGCGCCACCCTACTTCACAGTTGCTCCAGTTCTAGGTAGCGCGTAGGCTCGCGCTCAATTCACTGAAAAGAGGTTTGACGCTTGAACGCTAAATCGACAAAGCAAGAAGATGTAGCAACTACTGCAACTCTTCTCGGCAAAAGTGCGGCAAGTATCCCTACACCTGCTCCAATTACCGAGCATGGGAATGCAAAAGTGGTAGCGATCTTCAACCAAAAAGGTGGAGTCGGTAAGACCACTACAACAATTAATCTTGGCGCATCCCTAGCCGAAATGGGTCGTCGCGTTCTACTCGTGGATTTTGATCCTCAAGGTGGTCTCTCACTTGGTCTAGGTGTTAATGCCCATTCACTTCCACTGGAACAAACTGTTTATTACGCACTGATGACTCCAACTGCAAATGTGGATTCAATCATTCTTAAGTCTGCAGTGCCCGGACTTGATTTCTTACCTGCCAACCGCGACCTTGGAACAGCTGAAACCACGTTGGGCGCAGAAATTGGCGGCCAGCAATATCTCAAGCGCGCATTGGGTTCAGTGCGCGATTACTACGACGTTATCTTGATTGACTGCCAACCAACAATGGGTCAGCTAACGATCAACGCGCTGGTTGCAGCCGATGAAGTTATTGTTCCTTTGCAATGTGAATATTTCGCTCTTCATGGATTCATTGAACTTAAAGGCAACTTGGACAAGGTTAAAAACTTCCTTAATCCAAATTTACGTCTTGTTGGTATTTTGGCGACAATGTATGACAAGAAGACTTCACATAATCGTCAAGTTCTAGAGCGTATTCTGGAGCAGTTCCCACAAGATGTATTTGAAACAATTATTGCTAAGACGATTCGTTTCCCAGAAACAACTGTTGTTGGTGAACCAATCACCACATATGCAACCAGCTCAGGTGGCGCAGCTTCATACCGCCGTCTAGCGAGAGAACTTATTGCCCGAGGAGGCGCACGATGACACGTAGAGCAAATCTTCCAGGTGCTGATGAACTTTTCCGTTCAACGGCTCCAGCGCTAAGTGCAGTCCCTGCACAAAGTGAAACTCTGACACCGCTTGTGCCACCAGCCATTGCAACTCCTAAAGCGCCATCAAGCAAAAAAGGTGTTCGCACAATCGCACGTCGTCGCGTAACAACAGTAGATCGTTCACCGTCTGGACGTGAGCGCCATGATGAGAAGATCACTGTTTACCTATCCCCTGACGAACTCTTTGAATTAGATCAGGCACGTTTACAACTTCGTGGAGATCTTGGATTAGCCGTTGATCGCGGTCGCATTGTGCGCGAATCAATCGCAGTAATCATTGCTGATCTTGAAGCAAAAGGTGATCAAAGTATTCTTGCCCGCCGTTTACGCGGACTCTAAGAACTACTAATCGCGTGCTCGCGGATGAGCTAGTGAATAACTTTCTCTCACTTTATCGATAGTTATGAGGGTATAAATCTGCGTTGTTGTGACAGAGGAATGTCCTAGTAGTTCTTGCACCACACGGATGTCTGCGCCTCCATCTAATAGATGCGTGGCATAGGAGTGCCTAAACACGTGAGGCGAAACGTGAGCCTCTATTCCTGCATCCTTAGCTGCTCTAATCACCATATTCCAGGCGGACTGTCGAGTTAACCGCACTCCCCTGGAGTTAAGAAATAGCGCGATATTTGTCTTTGAATTCTTAGCTGCAAGCATGGGACGTATACGAACTAAGTAATCAGTGATTGCCTTGGTAGCAAAGGAACCAAGTGGAACTATTCGCTCCTTGGAACCCTTACCGCGCAATTTCAAAGTCGTAATCTCGCCATCGACGCTTTGTGCACTTGCAATATCTGCAATATTAATTCCCACTAATTCCGAAACACGAGCACCGCTGCTATATAAAAGCTCAATCATGGCCTGATCTCGCAAAGTTATCGGCTCACTTTCCCTATACGCAGCTTTTATCAATGACATGATTTGATCGATTGTTAACGCCTTTGGCAGTCGTCGCTTTGATTGGCTTGGAGACATCTCAAAAGTTGGATTAGCTATTCCGAATTCACTCATGGCATGTTTGAAAAATGATCTCAAAGTTGAATTGATGCGACTGATGCTTGCAGGAGAAGAATCTGCGCCTTTGAGAAATACTTCAAAATCAGAGATAACTTGTGGATCAACATCGCCTAACGGTTTTCCGTTAAGGAAGTTTTCAAACTTAACTAAATCCCTTCGATAAGCCACGATTGTGTGAACAGATAAACCACGTTCAATAGTTAAATGATTAAGAAACGAAGTAGAAACTAAATCAAAGTTCAACGCTTGCATATCCATGAGCTTTGGCTACGGCTTGATAATAGATCCGCCCATTATGAACATTGAGTCCTTTAGCTAAGTTGGGATCGTCTGCGCATGCCTTTTCCCAGCCATGATTGGCAATAGCTAAGGCATAAGGCAAGGTGGCATTTGTGAGGGCATACGTGCTTGCAACCGGGACTGCGCCTGGCATATTGGCAACGCAGTAGAAAATAGAGTTGTGGACTTGATACGTTGGCTCTGCATGTGTTGTCGCGCGAGAATCTTCAAAGCACCCGCCTTGATCAATTGCGATATCTACTAAAACTGAACCAGATTTCATCTGTGCCACTAAAGCGTTTGAAACCAATTTCGGAGCTTTAGCCCCATGGACAAGTACTGCCCCGATAACTAAATCCGCCAGTTTCACTTCGCGCTCAATCGCATGCTTTGACGCAGTTAATGTCTTAATACGACCGCCATAAATCGTGTCGATGTATTGCAGACGAGAAACTGAACGATCAATGATTGTCACATCTGCACCCATTCCCACAGCAATAACTGCAGCGTTTAACCCAGCAACGCCCCCGCCAATAACTAGGACTTTACCCAGTGCCACTCCTGGTACTCCCCCGAGTAATACACCTCGGCCACCATGGGGACGTTGCAATGCAGTAGCACCTACTTGTGTCGCAAGTCGTCCAGCAACTTCACTCATGGGAGTTAGCAATGGCAGTTGTCCATCAACTTCAACGGTCTCATATGCAATTGCAGTTATTTTACTAGCCACTAACGCATCCGTGCACGCCTTAGATGCAGCAAGGTGAAGATAGGTAAACAATGTTTGATTTTTACGAAGTAGTGAATATTCACTTTCAATAGGTTCCTTAACTTTAAGAACCAAATCAGCTTTTGCCCAGACGTCGCTGGCTTGTGCAAGGATGCTCGCACCGACTGCGATAAAATCTTGATCGGTGATAGCAGATCCCAGACCTGCGTCGGCTTCAATAACTACTTGATGACCGGCTGCAACAAACTCGCTAACGCCTTCTGGTGTGATAGCAACTCGTGATTCGTGGATCTTTATCTCTTTTGGTATTCCAACGATCATTTACTTACCTTTCGCTGCTACCGCCGCTTTAATCAATCCAACAAAGAGTGGGTGTGGCTTAGTTGGACGTGAACGTAGCTCAGGATGAGCCTGTGTTCCTACGTAGTAAGGATGCACCTCTCGAGGCAGTTCCACAAACTCCACCAAGTCACGCTGCGTAAACATGCCTGAAAAAACTAACCCAGCCTTTGAAATCTTCTCACGATACTCATTGTTGACTTCATAGCGATGACGATGACGCTCTGATATCTCAAGTGATCCATACGTATCTGCAACTACTGAGCCTTTAAGCAGATCTGCTTTGTAGAGACCTAAACGCATTGTGCCGCCCATGTCGCCTTCGCCTGCAACAACATGTTTTTGATCATCCATAGTTGCAATCACTGGTGTTCCAGAATTGGAGAACTCAGCAGAAATGGCATCCTTTATGCCAGCTAGGTTTCTAGCAGCTTCAATCACCATACACTGCAACCCTAAACACAATCCCAGCGTTGGAATCTTGTTTTCACGAGCAAATTTAAGCGCGCCAACTTTTCCTTCAATGCCTCGAATTCCAAAACCCCCAGGAACGACAATGGCATCTAAGCCACCCAGATGCTTCTTTGCACCCTCGGCGCTTTCGCACTCATCACTTGCTATCCAAACAATTTCGATCTTTGCTTCATTAGCAAAGCCACCGGCGCGTAGAGCTTCAGAGACTGAAAGGTAGGCATCAGGCAGATCAATATATTTTCCTACTAAGCCGACTCGCACATGGTGCTTTGGATGATGAACTTTTTGCAGCAAGACATCCCACTCCCCCCACACCACTTCATGTCCACCCAGGTCAAGGCGCTTTACAACGTAGGAATCTAAGCCTTCAGAGTGCAACACCTTAGGAATGTCATAAATTGATGGTGCATCCATTGCAGCTACTACGGCTTCTAAATCAACGTCACACATCAGTGAAATCTTCTTCTTAACTCCCAGTGGTATCTCGCGATCTGAACGCAAAACAATTGCATCCGGAGCAATACCAATGCTGCGAAGGGCTGCTACGGAGTGCTGTGTTGGCTTGGTTTTTAGTTCACCTGAAGGGCCAATGTATGGAACAAGGGAAATGTGTAAATAGAAAACATTGTCGCGGCCGACTTCTTGGCGAATCTGTCGAATGGATTCCAGGAATGGTTGAGATTCAATATCTCCCACTGTTCCGCCAACCTCAGTGATGACCAAATCAATATCAGGTGCTGCCATTGCGCGGATGCGCTCTTTAATCTCATTGGTGATGTGTGGAATAACTTGAACTGTTTCCCCTAAATACTCACCGCGGCGCTCTCTTGCAATAACTCGTGAATAAACCTGACCAGTTGTGACGTTAGCTGATCCGTGCAAATTAGTATCAAGGAATCTTTCGTAGTGACCGATATCTAAATCGGTTTCAGCACCATCATCGGTTACGAATACTTCACCGTGTTGAAATGGATTCATCGTGCCTGGATCAACATTGAGATATGGATCGAGCTTTTGCATCGTTACCCGGATGCCACGAGCTACTAATAACCTGCCGAGTGATGAGGCGGTGAGTCCTTTGCCGAGTGAAGAGGCGACTCCGCCAGTTACAAATAAGTGTTTAGTCACATGAGGTTGGCCCATGGAAGACCAACCTATCATCGAATTTACTATCGCTTCGACAGGGGCAGTTCTAGGAGTTCGGTGGCGTGTTCACGCGCGCTTGTTGAGCTCTCCATTCCCGCCAACATGCGGGCAATCTCCTCGATGCGATCCTCTTTGACTACTTTTCGAACGTTGCTCTCGGTAACAGAACCATCTGAGTTCTTAGTCACGACAAAATGTGAATCAGCCCAAGCGGCAACTTGAGGCAGGTGTGTTACCACAATGACTTGTGCATGCTCAGAGAGTGCATGCAAACGTCGTCCAACTTCAATTGCAGCTTTACCGCCAACCCCAGCATCTACTTCATCAAAAACATATGTTCCAACTGGATGTGTAGCAGCAAGAACTACTTCTAGAGCCAACATCACTCGAGACATTTCACCACCACTTGCACCTTTAGCAAGTGGAACAAGCGGTCCATCTTTATGTCCGCGAATAAGCATTGCTATCTCATCACAACCGAGCGCGCTGAAATCAGATTCTTTTAATGCGTCGTAGTCAGCACTTTCAAGCTGGCAATGAAAGGAAGTGTGTGGCATAGAAAGTTGCTGAATCTCCTTTGTCACTTGTTCAGATAACTTGCCTGCACTTTGCGTGCGGATGCTTGTGAGTAATTTCGCTGTTGTTACTAGCTTTTTTTTGATCCCGCTTAGTTCAGTTTCCAACTCCTTTAAACGCTCATCACCGCCTTCAAGATCAGCAATTGCATTCTTTGAACTCTCAAAGCGCTCGATAAGAGCGATTAACTCATCGTCGGCAGATTGTGAACCGCCATATTTTTTTATGAGCGCATTAATTTCAGCTTTTCGGCTATTTAAATAATCTAAGCGAGCAGGGTCGGCCTCTAAATTAGATATATATGAGGCTAAAACTCCCTTTGCATCATCAACTAAGAAAAATGCTTCGCTCACCTTTTGATAGAGCTCCTCGATTTGAGGATCTTTGGCTCGCACCAAATCAAGTGATTTCCTAGCTATTCCAAGTGTTGTCAGAGAACCTGACTCCTCTTCCTCAATAACTGAAGAGGCGCTTTGTGCAGCCAATCGCAAATCCTCAACGCTTGATAAGCGCCCTATCTCGGTAGTGATCTGTTGTAGCTCGCCCCGCTCCAATTTCAATTTACCCATAACAGTTGCAAACTCACGTAGTTCACTTAACTGTGCATCCCTTGAATCAATGCTTTTCTTCATCGCAGAAATTCGGGACTTAAGCTCGTGATAGTTGGCCAACTCGCTTTGATAATTCATCAACGCACTATTTAACTCTTTGCCACCAAATCGATCGAGTAAATCGCGCTGCTTGGCGGCCTTAGTCATGTTCAAGTTAGCGGCTTGAGCATGCACCTCTACCAGATTCTCACTGGCCGCAGCTAAGACGCTAGATGGAACTGCTATTGCATTACTCGTTGCTTTACTTTTGCCATCTGCGTTAACAGTTCTTGTAAGAATCAACTGTCCATCTTCAACTTCTAATCCTGCTTCTTCAAAAGAAGCATGCAGAGACTTTGGCACACTGAAGCTTCCACTTGCGACTAACCGTTCGCTGCCCTTTCGTACCAGTGAACTATCGCTTTTTCCCCCCAGAATTAGATTCAAAGCGGTCAGAATCATTGTTTTGCCTGCGCCAGTTTCACCCGTTAAAACAGTTAAACCCGGGGATATTTCAAGGATGGAGTGCTCAATAACTCCAATAGAGCGAATAGATATTTCTTCTAGAAATGTGCGATCACTCACCGCGCCAGCCCTCAACGGGAAGTTTGAATTTGGCCACCAATCGATCACTAAATACAGTATTAGTTAAATGTGCCAACTTAACAACGTGAGAATCCTTGGTGATAACGACACGATCACCTGATAGCAACTCAAACTTGCGCAATGAATCGGCAGATAAAACTGCCTCTTTTGATTCCACTTTCACAACAATTTCAGATTGTGGAGAGATAACTAGTGGACGCGAGAACAAAGCATGAGCTGAGATTGGCAACACCACGAGTGCATCTACTTCAGGCCAGACCACAGGTCCTCCGGCAGAGAAAGCGTAAGCAGTTGAGCCAGTTGGCGTGGAACAGATCAAGCCATCACAGCCCCAACGTGAAATAGGACGACCATCAATTTCAAGAAAAAGTTCCACCATCGTTGATCGCTCGCGCTCTACCGTTACTTCATTGAGTGCCCAGCCCTCGGCAACAGTTTCGCCATCTCGTTTAACTGCATATTGCAAAACCATTCGCGAATCCAAAACATATTCACGCTTTGTGATTGCTGAAACAATTGTCAAAAGAGTGGGCTTCTCAACTTCGGCTAAAAATCCAACATGTCCCAAATTCACGCCCAACAATGGAATTTCCTGCCCGCGCGCAACTTCTGCAGCGCGCAACATTGTGCCATCTCCACCTAAAACAACAGCTACCTCAAGTTGTGGCAAAGATTCGACATCACGCTTAACAACTCCTGGAATTGCTACATCGGAGATTGTGAACAGTGAAAATCCAGCAGCTACAAAATCTTTCGCAAGAACCGTCGCCGCATCTACTGCTTCCTTACGTGAAGGGTTGCAGACAAGTAAAAGATTGCGCTCACTCATTTATTGCGGTCCTATCGCTATCGCTTGATCAAGTGCCTCATGATTAATCTCTGGGGCTCCTCGACGCAGCCACAAAAAATACTCAACATTTCCAGCTGGTCCAGGTAATGGACTAGCTGCAATGCCTAAGGTTCCAAGACCGACATCATAAGCAGAATCTGCCACCTCTATAACTGCAGCCTTTCTAAGGGCCGGATCACGCACAACTCCCCCTGCTCCAAGCTTTTCGCGACCCACTTCAAACTGTGGTTTCACCATCACGACGAAATCAGCTTCTGGCTTTGAGACTGCGGCTAAGGCTGGCAGTACAAGAGTGAGGGAAATAAATGAAAGATCTGCGACGACTAAGTCAATGGGATCTCCAATCACTTCACCTGTTAGATGACGGATATTCGTGCGATCATGAATTACTACGCGTGGATCTTGGCGGAGCTCCCACGCCAGTTGCCCATAACCGACATCTACTGCAACAACCTTCTCGGCTCCCCTGCGCAGTAATACGTCGGTAAATCCCCCGGTTGATGCCCCTGCATCTAAACACCTTTTGCCCACAACTTCGACACCGGCAAATGCATCAAGTGCGCCAGCTAATTTATGCCCGCCTCTGGAAACAAAATCATCTCTTTTCCCATGCAGTTTTATGGAAGTTTCCGCATCGACCATTGTTGCTGGCTTTGTTGCTGGAATTCCATTGACTAAAACTGATCTGGCTTCAATCAAATCCGATGCCTGTTCGCGCGAACGGGCTAAATCCCGGCGCACCAACTCAGCATCAAGACGGATTTTCACGCGCTCTACTTACAACCCATCGATAGATGAAAGTGCAATAGATAGTTTCTGATGCAATTGTTCATAGCGATCACCATGATCGTTAACGTTCATTGAATCGATTTCTACCAATTCACTTCGAATCTCTTCTACTAAATTCTCACCTTGTGTGTACTCAGAGGCAGTTGTCATTTCTTGCTCGCCTTCTTTGTCGCAGCTTTTTTCACAGTTTTCTTCTTGGGTGCTGCCGCCTTCTTAACGGGCTTGCTCATCTTCAAACGAGCAACTTCCTCTTTCAAAGCTTCGAATTCACCGCGCTTAACAAATCCCATCTTAGAAACTGAGCGCTCAACTTCATCTTCAACTTTAATCTTTAGCGCTTCGCCACCTTCACGCAGCCACTGATTAACCGTTGAAGCTACCTCTGAAGCGTTCTTGTCTCCATCACTTACTTTATTCAGATATGTGCGCAGTGTTGAAAATATGTCATTGGCCATAGCGACAAGCCTACCTAAATTCGAGAAATCTCAACGGCTTCAACCTGCCAACGGCTTGCAAGTCCACCTGCACCGCGCCAAAAACGCCTATGAATAGCACCTGACACTTCAATCCATTCATCCGGTTTTAACGTCAGCGCGATACGACGTGATTTTGCGCTCCATGCAGCGATATCCAAGGTGTCAACACCATCGCGGCGCTGCCTGGAAACAATGAGTCGAAACTCAACAATCTTGTCCCCCGATGGCAGTTCTTTCTCAAGAGCCTGGGCCGAAACACGACCCCTTAATAGGAGATCGTTAAGTGAATAATCTTCTTCTTCGACTGCACCAACTGGACTCTTCTTTTTAGCTTTCGTAACGCTCATGGCATAACTCATCTCTTCTTTTGTTGGAAGCATGATGGTTACCAGAACAACTGACAGAGAAGGCGAAAAGAACTTAGATGGTGTGGATAATTATTTACAGGCAACGCTCAGAGGCATCAGTTGCCTCCTCGGTATCGATCTCTGCACACTTTGAAAACCACTCTTGCGACTCTTCATTTCGCCCTGCTGCCTCAAGTGCATCGGCGTAGGCATATCGCAATCGCACAGCCCACTCCTCTTGTTCGTTCTTGAGCTCCTTGCACGTAAGTGTGACAACAGCTGCATCAAATTCGCCAAGATCACGGCGCGCACCAGATGCAACGATTCGCATTTCAATCTCTTCAGGTTTAGCTAATCGCTTTACCTCATCAGAACCCGCTAAATGCAATGCTTTTAGAGGATTTCCAAGACCACGTTCGCAATCTGCCATTACCGGCCACATCGAAACATCACCTGAGATTCGATGCGATGCACGTAGTTCCTTTAGCGCAATTTCATAATGGCCGGCGCGATAGGCGGCATATCCAGCAGATTCGCGGACAACAGCTAAGCGACCTGCGTGGTGGGCAGCAGCAACTCCATGTTTATGTGCGCGCTGTGGGTCATCTTCTGCATATAAATTCACACACGCTAAATGTCTGGCAACAACTTTTGCATTTTCAGCAGAAAGAGAAAGAAGTTCGGCGCGTAAAGATTTATCTAGCTCTTCACCAGTAATCTCATCTGGAATATCTGGTTCAAAAATACGTGGACGCAAACGCGATTGGTCGCGATCCATTGGCGCAGGTCTTGCTCCTCGTGGATCTGAACCATCACGCGTTTGGCGCGGAGCTCCTTGGCGATTTGAAGATCCCCCGCGAGCAGGCAAATCTTCACGCCGGCGTGCATTATTTGGCCCCGATGGGCGAGATGAAGCAGGACGTGATGGACGTTCATTTTTATCTTCCATTGTCATACTCCAACCTGTATTTACTAATTAAATGATAGAGAAATAAAAAAGGGGCGCTCGTTAAAGCGCCCCTTTTTATAAAAGAAGTCCGGCGACGTTCTACTCTCCCACAAGGTCACCCTTGCAGTACCATCGACGCTGAGAGGCTTAACTTCCGGGTTCGGAATGGGACCGGGTGTTTCCCTCTCGCTATGGTCGCCGAAACGCTATTGAGTTTTCGGTCTAAAATAAAAAGGGGTCAAAGCCTTTTTATTTGATCGTGGATCTCGAGACCGTATCTCGAGAGCCACACAGTGGACGCGTAGCAACTTTGTAGTTAAATCCTCGGCCTATTAGTACCGGTCAGCTCCAAGGCTTGCGCCTCTTCCACTTCCGGCCTATCAACCCAGTCGTCTAGCTGGGGGCCTTACCCGGTAAACCGGTGGGAAACCTAATCTTGAAGCGAGCTTCCCGCTTAGATGCTTTCAGCGGTTATCCCTT
>CALBFE010000017.1 GCA_937888825.1 uncultured Actinomycetes bacterium
ACTCGATCACACACAGCAACACCATTTTCTATCTTCATTGATTTAACGTTGGTGATAATCGGACGATTGAGTGCATGTGCAACACGAATATGGATTTGATATCCCGCACTATCAGCAGATTCTGCACCGAAAATAATGAGATCAAACTTGGTCTCTTCGGCATTAATGGCATCAACGAGTGCAGCAGCAGTTCCCTGGGGATCCCACTCCTGTCCATCGGTTTCAATCAACACGGCGCGAGTAGCACCAATAGCTAACTGTGAGCGAAGTTGTTCTTCAGCATCACTAGGTCCAAGAGTAAGCAGAGTCAGTGTTCCACCCATTTGTTCTACGAGTTGAACACCAGCTTCAACTGCGTTTTCCTCATGGGGACTGATACCAAAACCTAAATGCTTGGTTTCAATATCGCGTGAATCTGGAGTCAGAATCAATGTTCCACCAGCTAGTGGAACGCGCTTTAGGCAGACAAGTACGTCCATTATGCAAGGATCCGTTCATTTGATGGGTCAAATACTGATGTTGGACCAACTTCAGCTACTGAACATGGATAGTGCTCACCAAGATATTCAACGATGAACTTGTTTCCAGCAACAGCTAACTCTGTTGGAAGGTAAGACATCAGGATGTGCTTACCTAAAGATGGTGCAGAACCAGCACTTGTTACATATGAACGACGTCCATGTGCATCAGTAATTGGCTTCTTATCCAATGTAAGAATTGGTTCATTACCCATCATGTAGCGCTTTTGACCACTAGATGACTTGTGATCATCAACAAAGAGTGTGCATAGCATTGCAACAGGCTTTTCGGCGCGGTGCTTCACATGTGCATCTTTACCAATGAAATCAGCTTCCTTAAGTTTTGGAGATTGCATTCCTGCTTCAACTACGGTGTATTCAGTTTCAAGCTCAGGACCGTAAGCGCGATAGCACTTCTCTAAACGTCCAGTTGTTCCGTACACACCAATGCCTACTGGAATTAACCCGTGATTCTTTCCAGCTTCCCACAGCGCATCCCAAAGAGCTGGACCATCGGCCATGGGAACATAGAACTCCCAACCAAGATCACCGACGTAGGAAATACGAGATGCAAGAACTTTCACGCCCTTAATATCGATCTCTCTACATGTGCTGAACTTGAATGATTCATGGCTCATATCTTCAGATGTCACTTCTTGAATAATCTTTCGGGCATTTGGGCCCCACACCCCAAGGGTGGTGTAGTCAGAAGTAATGTCATTGATCTTTGCAGAGCCATCGGCTGGCAATAAATCAGCAAACCACTTCTTATCTGCCATGCCGTGTACACCGCCAGTAACAACTCGGAAGTGATTAGTATCAAGGCGCATGATTGTTAAATCAGATTTAAATCCACCATTGGGACCAAGTACAGGTGTGTAAACAACACGGCCAATAGCAACATCCATCTGACGTAGCGCTGCCTTTTGCACAACAGCTAGAGCTGATGGGCCAGTGATATCAAAGTAAGCAAAGGCAGTTAAATCTACGATGCCTGCGCTTTCGCGCATTTGTAAATGCTCTGCATTAATAATGGGTGACCACCAGCGTGATTCCCATTCAGCAGTACGCGGCATTACTTTCTCGCCAAACTTTGCCACTAAATCCTTATTTGATTCATACCAAAATGGTCGTTCCCATCCAGCAGTTTCATAAAAGACTGCGCCGAGGGCAGCTTCGCGCTCATAGTAAGGAGATAGGCGCACTTTGCGATTTGATTCGTACTGCTCGTTTGGGTGAACAATTCCATAGGTCTTGTTAAATGATTCAGCCACACGAGACTTGATGTGTTTTTCTTCCTTATGGTGCTCATGGAATCGAGCAATGTTTGATGAATGAAGATCAATATGTGAATCTCCAAGAACCATCCACTCGGCCACAGACTTTGCAGTTCCTGGGCCTTCTTTAATCCATACCGCAGCAACAGACCACAAATTCTTTACTTCTGGAGTTTCACCAAGAATTGGCATTCCATCTGGGGTGTAAGACAAAATTCCATTACATGCATACTTCTCACGAACAGATTCATCGCCAACAATCGAAGGCATTAGCTCGTAAGCATGCTCATCTTGGATGTCGAAATCTGCCTGAGTGAATGCAAACTCTGTTGGAGAAAGAGCAGCTGTGGCATTTGAAGGAATGTCATCTGGTGTGTAGAGAATTGGACGGTGGGCATATGAGCCAATTTCAAGTCCAGTTCCATGTTGGCGCTCATACATAAATACATCCATGTCACGAACGATTGGCCATTCAATATCACCCTTGGTGTCTTTAAAGAATGGGACAGGTCCGATGTCTTTCATCTGGTGAACTGCAGGAGTAAGAGGAATGTGCGCGCCGGCCATTGCAGCAAGCTTGGGAGACCAGCACCCTGTTGCGATAACAACGAATTCAGCCTCAATAGTTCCTTGATCTGTAACAACGCCCCTTACAACTCCATTTTCAACTGTGATGTCTTGAACTTCAACGTTGGCAAATGATTGTGCTGCGCCCATCTCTTGTGCTTTCTCGCGCATGATTGTTCCTGTGCGAAGTGAATCAACAACGCCCACAGTTGGCTGGTAATACCCGCCTAAAATGATGCTTTCATCGATATATGGCACTAACTCTTTTACTTCTGCAGGAGTAAGGATTCGACCACCTTCGATTCCCCAAGACTTTGCAGATGTAATACGACGTGCCAGCTCTTGCATGCGCTCTTCAGATCGAGCAACTTCAATTCCACCAGTTTCAGTGAAAGTTCCAAACTCTTTGTATTGGCGCATACTTTCAGCAGTAATTGCTGTCATCTCTTTTGAGTGATCCACAGGGAAGATGAAGTTAGATGCGTGGCCAGTTGATCCACCAGGGTTGGGAAGAGGTCCTTTATCAATCTGGACTATGTCTTTCCAACCAAGCTTTGCAAGGTGATACACCATGCCATTGCCGACGATTCCAGCGCCGATAACAACGCACTTTGCCTTTGCAGGTAACTTACTCATATCTTTTATTCCTTTTTCTGTTGGTGGTGGTTATAAAGACTTACGGATTTCAGATTCAAAACCTTCAACGTGTTCTCTCATTGCCTTCGATGCTGCCTTTGGATCATTGCTTGCAATTGCTTCTAATAACACTTGGTGTTCGATGATTGCATCGGCTAAATGCTCCACACGATGAAGGGCTAAGAACCAGATGCGCAGGGCGTGGGCGTAGTAGTTATCTAGAGCCGCTGCTAGAAATTCATTGTGAGTGCACTGATAGATGTGGTGGTGAATTCGTTGATCTAACCCGATCAAAGTTGGCATATCTAAATCGCCTTTGATTGCCTTAATCTCTTTTATTAAAGCTTTTGTAATCTCTTGATCAGCGGCAGTAGATCGCGTGGCTGCTAACTCTGCCGCTTTAATCTCAAGGACTGCTCGTGTTTCAGAGAGCTGAGAAAGATTGGCAACATCAACACGGGAAACAAACATTCCACGACGTGGATAGACCTCTACTAGCTTTTCATTTGCTAGCGAGCGCAGAGCTTCACGGATTGGCGTGCGACCCATCTTGAGTGTGCTCATCAATGCACTCTCACTAATGAGTGATCCTGGCTCAAGTTCTAAAGTAATAATCATTGAGCGAATACGGCTATAGGCCGCCTCAGATAGCGAGGTGCTCTCTCTGGAGAGAATACGAATAGCTTGGCTCACATCGGAGATGATATATCAGTGATATACCAATAGATAGAGGCGCGAGGGGTGGTTTTAGCTCAGGTAATACTTATAAAACAACCATGCTGAGGCGCCAAAGCCCACGGTGAGGATCAAGCCTCGATAGACGGCGACCGGCATTCTTGCCGCATAGCGTCCCCCGTAGGTTCCACCGATGCTGGCACCTATTAATAGAGCGATGACTGCTCCCCAATGGGCCAACCCACTAAAGATATAGATGATGTTAGAGACCAAAGAGGTCCAGCCAACAATTAAATTCTTAGCGGTGTTCAGTGTCTTTGGATCACGCCTGATATCACGGGCCAATACGGCAATCACCATCACGCCCTGGCCTGGACCAAAGTAGCCGCAATATAAGCCGCTGCCTGCGATTCCTATCTTTTCAACTAACTCATGACGAGCGCCGCGATCAGGCTTAGCTTTAATCAAAAAGGACAAGCTGGCGAAGAGAAGAAGAAAGGGAACCATTTTCTCAAATACACCCGGTGGCACGTTGAGCAACAAGAGTGCACCAATTGTTGAACCGATAATGGAGATAATGATAAGCTTTTTGTATTCCTGAAAGTAACCACGCATTTGATTGCGCACACCAATGAGGGCAAAAAAATTTGCTGGTGTGACACCTAGTGCATTTGAGATTGCCGCACTGACTGGAGACATTCCGGTGGCGAGCAACACTGGATAGGAGATAACTGATGCTCCCCCAGCCATTCCATTAATTCCACCGACAAGAATGCCAGTCAGGAAGATAATGATGTACTCGAGCATTGGGTAACCATACAATGTCACTATGGCTATGGATATAGAGATTCGCTACTTTGCAGCTGCGCGCGCCGCCGCCGGTGTAAGCGTTGACCACGTGGATCCTGCTTCTTTAACTCAAATTTTGGCCGCAGTATGTGCTGGTAATCCCCAACTAGCTCATGTTATTGATCAATGCTCATTTCTTGTTAATTCAGTAGCGGTGAACGATATGGATTCACCTATTCATGCCGGTAGTTTTATTGATGTACTGCCACGCTTTGCTGGTGGCTAACCACCAATTGCTGACATTGGTCTGAGTGGAGCAATAAAAGAAGGATCGTTAATCCCGTGGCCGGGCAGCTTACTTAATACAGTTTTCTGGAAGCGGGCAGCGATTTCCAACCGCTTAGCTGCATCATCTTTATCCTCATCACGAAGTACTTTCCTCACATCAACTTCTTCATTTGAGAATAAGCATGAGCGCAATTGGCCATCAGATGTTAAGCGCAAGCGATCACATGCCCCACAAAACGGCCTTGTCACACTGCCAATAATTCCAACTGTTGCCTTTGTGCCATTGATATAGAACTCTTCTGCTGGTGCTGAACC
>CALBFE010000018.1 GCA_937888825.1 uncultured Actinomycetes bacterium
ACAGGTAATCCAAGTTCGGCAATAGCTAACGTTGCAGCACACACCGCTGCCGCTCCACTCATATCGCACTTCATCGCTTCCATCCCGAGGCCAGCTTTTAGATTAAGGCCACCTGTATCAAAAGTGATTCCTTTACCAACAAAAGCAAAGCGCTTAACGTTTTTAGCTTTAGGTGTGTAAGAAATATGCAGCAAACGTGGGGGATTGGCCGAACCTTGACCCACTCCAATGATGCCACCGAAGCCTTGAGATTTAAGTTGCTTCTCATCCCAGACAGTTACTTTTAATCCCACCTTCACACCACCAGCGGCTTTAACACTTGCAGTTAATTTCTTAGTAAAAGTTTCTGGATATAAATGGCTAGGGGGGGTATTAACAAGGTCTCGCACGAGATGTGTGTACTTAGCAATAATTGATGCCCGGCCAGTGATCTCTTTAGCTTCACTCTTTCCAGCTAGCTTTGAAAAAATTGTTGCTGACTTCAACGCACTCTTGTGATCATCCTTAGTGGAACCACGGAAATCATTAAAAACATATGCGCCTATAGCCGCACCTTCTGCAACGGCGCTCACACCTGCAATATCGCGAGTTGGAAGAGCAAAAGTTGCTCCAGCATTTCCTGCTAGCGCTCTAGCTGCAGCACCTGCGGCTCTGCGCAAACTCTCATGAGAGTAAGTAGATGATTTAGCGCCAAGACCAGTGAAGACCATTAAGCGTGCTGGTCCACCAGGCATCTTTGTCACTTCATCGGCTTTTCCAGTTGCACCCATCTCTAGCAAAGAGGCTAAAAGAGATTTTGAATCAAGAGCCAAATCACCTGATTCGATGGCGATGCCACCTTTTGTGTTGGTGCTAACCAGTCCCACAACAAGGAGATCATCTTTAACGAGGCCATCTGAGATTTTGAGTGTTGTCATGGGCGTCAGCGTAATAGATGTATTGGTAGGTTTCACACTATGAAGCACTCACCTTTACATGACAAGCACCTAGCCCGAAATGCCAAGATGGCTGATTTTGGTGGATGGCTGATGCCGATCGAGTATCCAGGGGCAGGAGTACTGGCTGAACACGCCGCGGTCCGTGAAAAGGTAGGAATTTTCGATGTTTCGCATTTAGGCAAAGCCAGCGTCACGGGAAAAGGTGGCCTGGAGTTCCTCAATTCAATGTTTACCAATGATTTGGGGAGAATTGGAAATGGTTTTGCCCAATACACCCTGCTCTGTAATGAAAATGGCGGAGTCATTGATGATCTCATTGTATATCGCAATAGTGAAGATGATTTCTTTTTAGTTCCAAATGCCTCAAATACCACTGATGTGGTTGCGACTCTCCAGACACATGTTCCTGCCGCAATCACAGTCACAAATCTGCATGAGGATTATGCAGTTATCGCTGTGCAGGGACCACTAGCGCCGCAAGTCATGCAATCACTTGGCGTAAATACCGATATTGATTACATGGCCTTTGAAAAAGTCAGCATTGGGGGAGCAGAAGTAATTCTTTGCCGCACCGGTTACACAGGTGAGCTTGGTTATGAACTACTTCCAAAAACCGCAGATGCTTCAAAAGTCTGGGATGCAATTGTTGCAGCGATTGAACCTGTTGGCGGCTTGGTGTGTGGACTTGGAGCACGCGACACTTTGCGAACAGAAATGGGTTACCCACTACACGGCCATGAACTTTCATTAGAGATCACGCCAGTCGAAGCAAGTGCAACATGGGCCATTGGCTGGGATAAGAGTGAATTCTTAGGCTCCACTGTTTTGAAATCACAGAAATCTCAAGGAGCTAAGCGCCGAAGTGTTGCAGTTAAATCTCTCGACCGCGGAATTCCCCGGGGTGGAATGAGTGTGAGGACAAAGGATGGCGCAGCCCTGGGTGAAGTAACTAGCGGGACTTTCTCGCCATCGCTAAAGGTTGGCATAGGAATTGCGCTGCTTGATTCATCTGTGAAAATCGGTGATCTCTTAGTAATTGATG
Source organism: uncultured Actinomycetes bacterium (assembly GCA_937888825.1). Classification (GTDB taxonomy): domain Bacteria; phylum Actinomycetota; class Actinomycetes; order Nanopelagicales; family Nanopelagicaceae; genus Planktophila. The sequence continues at coordinate 1,981 of CALBFE010000018.1, forward strand.
TGCGCGGTCGGGACTCAATGGTTGAAGTGGTGAAACTTCCCTTTATGCCTTCACACGTTCGTTAAATTCAATTGGCTGCAAGAAAGCGGCGCGGGTCTTAGTTCTCCGTAGTGCTGATAAAACCGCTCTACCTGACAGTGCTAAAAGAATTGTTGTAAAGACTGCGCGGGGAATATCCCAGGCCATAGCGGTTGCAAAGTGAAAAATGATAAAGCGAGAGAGATTTTCACTTATTGCTCCATTGGCAATATATGAGAGCTGGGTATCAGCGCCCAAGGCCCAAGGCCAAAACTGTAGATCCATCAGGATTCCAAATACCTGTGCAGCGATGATGCCAAAGAAAATCAGAAGCAAAATTTCTTTCCAGCCTCTCAGTTTTTTGCCGCCAAGCATGCCAGCGGCCATACCAATCCACGCTGCAGCAAATACTTGATAACCCAGCCATGGACCAACACCCCCAGTGAGAAGTGCTGAAACAAACATGGAAGTAAGACCCAAAATGAAACCAAATGATGGGCCGAATACACGAGCACTGAGAATTAAAATAAACCACATCGGTTCAATTCCAACGGCTCCTGCACCTAGCGGGCGAAGGGCTGCGATGAGAGCGGATAAAACTCCCAGGAGCGCAACTGATTTCGCATCTAGGGCCGAGTTAGAAATCTGCACAATTACTAAAAAGAATGCCACAGTAAGGGCTGCCCAAAAGAAAAGCTGCGTGCGTGGCAGCGATTGCCCGTTATAGAAAAAAGGCCAGAGAAATCCGGCCGCAGAAATCAAAGAAGCCAAAGTCAGTACTGCTGTGCTAAGAGGAGAGAATCTAACTACGTCACTAGTGCGCATTAGCTATTTGCCTCAATGGCTCTCACTACATCGGCCACTGTTAACCAAGGTTGTGGTGACATGATTTTAGAAACCTGCGGGGCAAAAGCTGGAGAAGATAAAAGCACATCAATAGTTGGTCCATCGGCAACTATGTCTCCATCTGCAATAAAGATTGTGCGGGAGGCTAATTCAGCGACCAGTTCAACATCGTGTGTGGCAATGATGACGCTGCGATTAAAGACGCGAGCAAAATCAATAAGCATCTTGGTTAAAACGCGCTTTGCTTGATAATCCAAGCCTCTGGTTGGTTCATCCAAGATAAGTAGGTGTGGATTAGCCGAAAGCACCACGCTCAGAGCCAAACCTAAACGCTGGCCTTCAGATAAATCCCGGGGATGTGTCTGCGCCGATATTCCCGGAACAAGTTGGGATAGAAGCGCAAAAGTTGTGCCATTGGCAACTTGATTGTCATTGTCTGCCTGTTTGCACTCTTCACTCACGCTTTGCCCGTAGAGAAGATCACTTGGCTCTTGTGGGATATAGCCAACATTTTCGCGCCGTTGCTTACTATGTAATTTCTGTGAATCAATCCCATTAACGATTACTTCACCTGATGCGTTATCGCTAACTCCAGCAATGGCTCGCAGAAGCGAGCTTTTTCCAGCACCATTGCGACCCATGATGGCGACAATGTCATTTTCATAGATAGTTGCCGAAAGAGAGTTCACAGCGTTTTTACCACTATAGGAAATAGTTAAATCCTTAATGGTAGCGCATGGTTTTAACGAACTAGTTGGCACATCAGGCTGAGTGATTTCATGTGAATCTCTAAACTCTTGCGTCATTCGGCGCATCTCTCGCACCGAAACACCAATCTCTTTTAACCCAAGAGCTCTAGCAAGTTCAACAATGGGCGGAGCAATAGGGGAGTTCATCAGGATTTGCTCAGGTGTGCCAACTACAGCAGAGCCCGCACCATTGATATGAACAATGCGATCAGCAAATTGAATCACGCGCTCCAACTTATGTTCTGCGATAACAACGGTCAGGCTTAAGTCGTGAACTAGGCGGTGGAGAATCGAGAGAACTTCCTCAGCAGCAATAGGGTCTAGTGCACTTGTGGGCTCATCTAGAACTAAGACTTTAGGGTGAGCAACTAATGCGCTGGCAATTGCAACGCGCTGTTGTTCTCCGCCACTCAGGGTTGCAATGCTGCGATTTCTAAGGCTAGACAAGGACATTAGGTCCAAAACTTCTTCAACACGCTTTCGCATAGTTTCATTGGAAAGATTTAAAGCTTCCATCCCAAAGACAAGCTCTTCTTCCACCGTATCTGCCACAAAGCCATTGATGGGATTTTGTCCCACAATGCCGATCAAATGCGCTAGCCCGCCAGGTTTAACTTGGGCAGTTGATATTCCATCTACTTCAATACTTCCAGCCAAGATGCCGCCAGTGTGGTGGGGAACAAGGCCGTTAATAAGGCGCAGTAATGAGGATTTACCTGAACCTGTTGGTCCGATAACTAGAACTAATTCACCTTCAGCAATTTCAAGAGTGAGATCTTCAATCACTGTAGTCGTCGAATTTGGATAGATAAGTGAAACGTTAGAAAACTTAATCATGAGAACACCACCAAGGTTAAGCCAGCTATTACAACGGCTAAATCAACTCGCGCCCATTTAATTGGGCGATACTTTGATCGCTTCTTGCTTATTCCATAACCACGAGAATCCATGGCAGCAGCTAAATCAAGTGATCTCGCTAAGGACTCTTCAAGTAATGGAATTGCAATGCGTTTGAATGCTTTTACGCCGTGGGTTTTCTGACCTCGCAGACGTTGTGCCATGCGAATGCGTGAGACGGCAGAAACTAATTGAGGCAGAACTGATGTTGCTATAACAACACTTATGCCAAACTCATAAAGGTAGATAGGTAGCACACGCAATAAACGATGTGGGCTAGTTAGTGAAGCAGCCGCGCCAAAAACCACAAGAATTGCGCAGATAATGAGTCCCTCTGAAATCGATGAACTCAACCGCTCTAGAGTCACTGCGCCTCCGATTCGAATACCAGGCATCCAATTAGGTAGGGGCAGAACGGGGATAGTGAAAAGGGTTGTTCCCGGAATAGGAACACCAATGAGCACGCCGATAATCGCCCGAATGGCGATAATCCACACCGATAACTTCAACGTGGCATTAAAGGATCGCCCCCATGGTGCATCATCTCGTTGCGTAAAGACAATCACTGACATAACACCCACTGCCGCAATGGCAAAGAC
>CALBFE010000019.1 GCA_937888825.1 uncultured Actinomycetes bacterium
CGTAGTAGATGTGCTTGTGCACGCGTGCGAGCATCATCTTCTAGAGCACTGACATCAGCTAAATCTCGCAGAGTTTTCGGTGAATCTTTCTCAAGATCTTTCACAACGGCGGTAATTACTTCCACAATAGATTTAAATTGCAGCTTCTTTGATATAAATGCAGCAACGGCCGCCTCGTTAGCAGCATTGAATATCGCAGGCAATCCTCCACCAATTTCACCGCAATGGCGCGCTAAATCAATGCTTGGGAACTTTCTGACATCAATAGGTGCAAAACTCCATGAATGTGGGGTGGACCAATCAATCGGCGGAGTTGAATTACTTAATCTATTCGGCCAGTTCATTGCATATGCAATAGCACCTCTCATATTAGGTGGACTGGCCTGGGCAATAGTTGAACCATCATTGAACTCAACAAGTGAGTGAACAACAGATTGTGGATGAATCACAGCTTCGATACTTGAGTATGGCAAACCAAATAAGTAATGCGCCTCAATGATTTCAAGGCCTTTGTTAACAAGGGTTGCTGAGTTAATCGTAACAACGGCCCCCATTGACCATGTCGGATGCTTAAGTGCTTCTTCCACAGTAATTCCATCAAGATTGGAGCGATCTCTAAATGCTCCTCCGCTAGCTGTTAATACAATCTTCGTTATTTCAGATTGCTTGCCAGCTAAGGCAGACTGAAAAATCGCACTGTGCTCAGAGTCAACAGGAATAATCTGGTGTTCTCTAGCCCTAGACATAACCAAATCGCCAGCAGCAACTAGTGATTCTTTATTGGCAAGAGCTAGCGTGTTACCGGCATCTAAAGCGGCAAGGGTTGGGCCAAGACCAATTGAACCTGTTATTCCATTGAGTACAACATCACAGTTTATTGCTGCGATTTCCGTAGAAGCGTTGGCTCCATCAATGACTGTGATCCCAGGTAATGCTTTGCCCACCATATCTGCATTATTTACAACCCCAACATATGAAACCTCAAATTGCTTAGCCTGGGCAATAACTAATTCCGGGTTACTTCCTGCCGATGAAATTGCGACAACTCTAAATAGATGCGGATTACTTGCAATGACTTCAAGGGCCTGAACACCAATTGAGCCTGTTGAGCCCAAAATAACTACATCACGCATTTATCGATCCAGAAGATTTTGTGTTGGTGAGTACTTAGTTCCTGAACGACGTTTTGCAATCGCACTCAGCGCCTCTAAAACAACGCGATTAGCCAAGATTGCAGTTATATCTGCGCTATCAAAAGCAGGTGCAACTTCAACAATATCAATACCCACAACTGGTAGTTCAAGACAGATTCTGCGCACAGACTCCAAAAGTTCGCGACTCGTCATTCCCCCTGGTTCAGGAGTTCCCGTTCCTGGCGCCATTCCTGGATCAACAACATCGATATCAACTGATAAGAAAACGCCATCGCACTCATTAGTTAGAATTGAAAAAGATTCATCTAGGACAGTATTGAGTCCGCGGTGGTGAATCTCAGTCATTTCATATGAGCGCATTCCTTGATCGCGCATCCAATCTAGTGTCTTTGCATCTGGCCAATAGCCGCGCAGACCTAACTGTAAGAAACGATCTCCGCGCACTGTGCCCGTGTCAATTAAACGACGCATAGGTGTGCCATGGCCAACTAAGGCACCCCATTGATCTTCTCCTGTGTCGGCATGTGCATCAAAATGAATCATTGAAATCTTGCCCATGCCCCGATGGCGTGCAATTCCCGCAACATCTGCAGATGCAATTGAATGATCCCCACCAAGAATTACTGGAATCGCACCAGCTCGTGAAATCTTCTCTGTTGCTTGAGCCAACACTTCTAGCGATGCAATTAAATCACTACCGGGCATTAATAGATCTCCGGCATCAACAACTTTCATCTCCTTTAATGCATCAATGCGCAAAGCTAAATGTGGACGCTCGGCATCATGTGGTAAATAGTCGCCCCCGCGAATTGCCTGCGGACCAAACTTTGCACCTGATCGATGTGATGTTCCGCTATCAATAGGAGCACCAACAATGACCACATCAGCGTCGGCATAGGAGGAAGGAATATCTAAATCACAGCGCTCGATTCCAAGAAATGTGAAATCGGGGCCATACATATTGCCGTGATTGGTCATGGCTTAAGAATAGAGGTAAAGCTTAAGAATCAAAGCCCAAGCCTAAAACATCAAGCAATCTCAGCCATAAATTACGCTTGCCCTGATTTTGATCGGCCCTATTGATTGACCACTGCGTAATACGGATAAAAATAAACTTCAAAGGCTCAGGGGGAAATGGCAACGGCTTCTTTCGTACCATCTTTAAACGAGTGCGTTCGTTGTCAACCTTATCCAGAAGATCTAACATCACTTGTGCACCAAATCGAGTTGAGCCAACACCTAGCCCGGTAAAGCCCAATACATATGCCACGCGTCCACCATAGGCTTTACCCCAAAATGGTGAGAATCGTGAACACGTATCAATTGCTCCGCCCCAACCATGTGTGAACTTAATACCCTTCAACTGCGGGAAAGTTTCTAAGAATGCTTGTGCCAAGTGCGCATACGTTTCAGCATCTGTTTCATACTCTTGGCGTACTTTGCCACGGAAGTTATAAATTGCATCATAACCACCCCATAAAATCTCATTGTCTTTGGTTAAACGGTAATAATGGAATTGGTTTCCAGCCTCTGACAGACCTTCACGGCCATCCCAACCAATAGATTTCATTTGCGCTTTAGTCAATGGTTCTGTGACTAGTTGAAAGTCATACACCGGAACAACATATTTGTGAGCACGCTTAACCAGAGATTTAAATACATTCGTTGCAAGTGCAACTTTTTGTGCATAAACAGAACCATATGGTGTGTGAACAATCATTCCGCCACTTGTGCGCTCTAACCATTCCACATGGGTATTTTCAAAAATCTTCACACCCAACTTCAAACATGCTCTCTCTAATCCCCATACCAACCGCGCTGGATCAACTAGTGCAGTTCCGTCTGGATCCCACAACGCTGCCTTGGATAACGGAGAGTTAACGCGTGCCTGTATCTCATCTTGACCCAGAACTTCAACGTTGTCTCCAAAAGAGTTTCGAAGATTTGCCTCATCTACTAAGCCTTGAATCTGCCACTCTTCATTGGCGATGCGTAGCTCACCCGTCCATTCAAATTGGCAGTCAATCCCATATCGTTTGATAGTCTCTTCAATGAGATCTAAATTCTCTCGACCCAAACGTTCAATAACGGCCATCTCATCTTTAAATCTGCTGTATCCATTCATGAAGCCGTGGGTCAATGAATAGCTACAAAATCCGCCATTTCGCCCAGATGCCCCCGCGCCAGTTTCACGTTGTTCAACAATGATTACTTCGCGTTCTGGATTTTGTTCTTTTGCAATGAGCGCGGTCCACAAACCGGTATAGCCAGCACCCACCACACATAAATCTGTGGTGACATCACCAATTAATGTTGGATTTGGTTGTGGTTCAAGGGGGTCTTCATCTAGCCAATACAAAGCTGGCTGCATATGTGAAAGATGCTTGAGAACGTGAGGGTCGATGGTTGCCATCGCGCTATCCGGCCTTGACCGGAATCACCCCTTCAATCATTACTCGTAGTTGGCCCGGGTCCTCCGGAACCTAACCCCACAGCGCAGATTTTCTTAAACAACCTGTAGTTCGCTCTGGACTAGCAAAATACTAGCGGGTTCTCTTGCGTTTTACTAGTTGCGCCGCAATAACTATGGCTAATGCCAAGAAAAACATTGCAGAACCAATCACGTTAGCTTGTGCGGGAATGCCGCGTGCGGCAGAAACATATACAAATTTAGGGAAGGTAATCAGCGTTCCTGAGTTGAAATTAGTAATAATAAAATCATCAAAAGACAGACTAAAGGCTAATAAAGCAGCCCCTGCAATACCTGGTGCTACTAATGGCAAAGTAACTCTACGGAATGTTTCAAGTTCATTGGCATAGAGATCCATTGCAGCTTGTTCAAGACGTGGGTCAAGGGATGCAATACGGGCCTTGACGGTTACCACCACAAAGGAAATACAAAACACTACGTGTGCAATAACTGTTGGCCAGAATCCTGGATTGATTTTAAATACCAAAAACAATGAAAGAAGTGAAGCGCCAAGAACAATTTCAGGTGTTGCCATCGGCAAAAAGATGAGCAGGTTTGAACTTGAGCGGCCCTTAAACTTATATCGCCCAATTGCAAAGGCAATCATTGTGCCTAAGATTGTTGAAAATATTGTGGCAAGCAACCCAATTTTTATTGAATTACCAAGGGCCTTACAAACTTCCGGTGCTCCGCAAGGGTTTTGCCAATTACTTAAGGTAAATCCCTTCCAGATTAAATTGCTCTTGCCTGAGTCATTAAATGAGAATACAAATGTGTAAGCAACTGGAATAAAGAGATAGGTAAAGCCGAAGATCATGTAAATACGCAGCAAGTTGCGCCCAAACCAACGTGAGAATCTGGCCTTAACTGGAATGGTTGGGATGGAGGCGTCCTTAATCTTCTGGCTCATACCAACTCCTCCGTTCCTGCTTTGCGAATATATAAAGTAACGAGAACCAAGATAGCTGCCATCAAAGTGAAAGAAAGGGCAGCAGCCGTTGGATAATCAACAATCTTGAAATAACGTGACTCAATCACATTACCGATCATCTTTGTATTAGGACTTCCCAAAATCGCAGCGTTAACATAGTCGCCAGCCGCTGGAATAAATGTCAAAAGAGTTCCGGCAACCACACCTGGCAATGAAAGGGGAACAGTAACCCGTCGAAAAGCTGTTATTCCATTGGCATAGAGATCACCGGCTGCCTCAATGGTACGAGGATCAATGCGCTCTAGTGATGCATATAGCGGCAGGGTCATAAATGGTAAGAAGTTGTACGTCATACCTGCCACCACTGCTATTGAAGTCGAAGTCAGCGTGGTCTGCTCCCCGATGATGTGCAGGCTGCGAAGGCCAGGAACAACGAAACCTTCTTCACCGAGAATCTGCTTCCAAGCAATCGTGCGAAGGAGGAAAGAAGTGAAGAAAGGAGCAACAACTAAAACAAGAAGAATATTTTTGAATTTTCCTGATTTGAAAGCAATTGCATAAGCCAGTGGGTAAGCGATTGCTAAGGCAAATACAGTGGCCAAGGTGGCATATAAAAATGATCGACCAAACTGTTCCTTATTATCAACAAATGCTTGGATGTAGTTACCAAAGGCAAGAGTTTGCTCGTATTCACCAGTATCACCACCTGCTACCCGAGTCTGGGTTGATGTTTGTGCAAGGTTAATAATCGGCAGGATAAAGAAAGTAAATAGAAAAGCAAAACCTGGGAGAAGGAGCAGATAAGGAACGCGTACCTTTGGGAAGGACACTTTATTACTCCTCTAATTCCTCAGGATTAACTTCTGTACCTGCGTCAACATCCTCATCCCCGCGCAGGCCAAATGTAAAGTTTGGCTCCCATGAAATATTTACTTCATCACCTTTATTAAAGGGTGCAACACCATCATCATTTTGCTCAAAGACCATTAATTCCTGGCCCCAAGGCATAGCAACTACATACTGCGTACTCACGCCAATATATGAAACATCTTCAATCCGCCCGCCAGATAATGTATTGCCTCTCACGGGAGTTCCAAGACGTGAAATTCTAAATTTCTCTGGACGAATTCCTGCATAGAGTGAGTTATCAACTGCATGGCTGCGCTTTTTAGACATAGAAATCTTTTGGCCATAGAGGTCGACAACTAAATTATCTCCATCATTTGCATCAATTTTGCCCTTAATCAAATTAGATTGACCAAGGAAGTTGGCAACAAATGCTGTTTCAGGATCGTCATAGAGATCTGCTGGAGAGCCCATTTGCTCAATCTTGCCCTCATTCATAACCGCGATCGTGTCAGCCATAGTCATAGCTTCTTCTTGATCGTGTGTTACGTGAACGAAAGTTAAGCCCACTTCACGCTGAATCCACTTGAGTTCGATCTGCATCTGGCGACGTAGCTTGAGATCAAGTGCACCTAACGGTTCATCAAGAAGCAAAAGGGCTGGGCGGTTAACTATTGCGCGAGCAAGTGCAATGCGCTGTTGTTGACCACCTGATAACTGCATTGGCTTGCGCTCTGCTAAATGTGGAAGCTCGACAAGATTGAGAACCTTTTCGACCTGTTCCTTCACATCTTTGATTCCGCGACGGCGAAGACCAAAAGCGATATTTTCAAAGATAGTTAAATGAGGAAATAGCGCATAATTTTGAAAAACAGTATTAATTGGACGCTGATACGGACGCGTAGTTGTAATGTCCGTATCACCCAAGTGAATACTTCCACCTGTTGGTTCCTCTAATCCTGCAACCATACGAAGCGTTGTAGTTTTGCCACAACCTGAAGGGCCAAGCAATGCAAAGAAAGATCCTTTTGGAATCGTAAGAGTTAAATCATCGACCGCAGTGAAGTCACCATATGACTTCGTAATGCGAGTTAGACGTAGATCTCCCCTTGCAGAAATTGAATCTTTCGCCACTAGTTTCCTTGAGCTTGTTGGAACGCCTCAGCCCACTTTGTCTCTTCATCTGGTGTGAGAGAGCGGAAAACATTAAGGCGAGATGAAGTCTTTTCAGTTGGGAAGATGTACTCACTTGTAGCAAGCTCTGGAGCAATCTTTTCCATCTCAGCTTGTGCACCCTTTATTGGACACACATAGTTCACATAAGCAGCTACTTCTGCCGCAACTGCAGGCTCATAGTAGTAATTAATCAACTTTTCACCATTTGCCTTGCCAGCAGCAGATGCAGTCGATGGAATTATCAAGTTATCACCAGAGATAGTTCCGCCTGATTCTGGAATTGCGAAGTCAAACTTTCCTTCATTTTCAGATGCAAGGATGAACATATCGCCAGACCAGCCAATGACTGCAGTTGCATCTCCTGATGTAAGGTCTTCTGCATATTCATTACCCTTAACGCCACGAATCCATCCATCAGAGATCTTCTTAGCCATGAAATCAACAGCATTCATAAACTCGTCTTCGGTGACCTTAGTGATATCAACACCTTGACCCAACAAAATTATTCCGATTGTGTCGCGCATTTCAGTAAGAACAACGATTTTTCCTTTGTTTTGAGGTGCAAAGAGATCATCAAGTGTGCGAATTCCCTTTGGATTCTTTTCAACATTCCATCCGAAACCGCCCATGATGCCCTGCCATGTAAGAGTTGATCCACGGTTAGGGTCATATGAAGGTGATGCAAGTGAATCAAGAATATTTACTTTATTTGGAATATTCGCAGTGTCAAACTTTTGCGTATAGCCTAAACGAATCCAACGAGCTGCCATCCAGTCAGTTGGTGTAACAACGTCATAACCAATATCTTCGCCAAGCTTTAGCTGAGCCTGGACTTTTCCATAGAACTCATCATTGTCGTTGTAATCTTCAAAATACTTTGCATCGATTCCGCTTTGTTCTGAGAACTTAACAAGAGTTGGGTACGTCTTTGAATCTTCATCAAAATCTAAATACAAAGGCCAGTTACCCCAGCGCACAGTGTTTTCTGCAGAGGCACTATCTCCACCACCACCGCATGCCGCTAAGAGTCCTGCTGCACCAACACCACCTGCTCCTGCTAAAACGGTACGACGTGAAATCTGAGTTCTAAGTATGGAACGTGCTTCAGGTGAAAGTGATCGCTCTTTTGCCATTGATGTGCTCCTTATTGTGTTGGGTCCTTGGGCGAAATACTACGCCCCGAGGTTGGTCATGACGTGCTTGATTCGTGTGTAATCTTCAAATCCATAGGCAGAAAGATCCTTGCCATAGCCTGAGCGCTTGAATCCGCCGTGAGGCATCTCGGCAACCACGGGGATATGGGTGTTGATCCAGACGCAACCAAAGTCAAAGGCCTTGGCCAGTCTCATCGCACGGCCATGGTCCTTAGTCCAAATGCTCGAGGCCAAGCCATACTCGACCCCATTGGCCTTTGAAATGGCATCGGCCTCATCGCTAAATTTCTGAACAGTAATAACCGGTCCAAAGATTTCACTCTGGATCATCTCGTCATCTTGATTCAAGTCGGCAACAACAGTTGCTGGGAAGAAGAATCCTGGCTTATCCAGAGCTTTTCCACCGGTCATAACTCTGGCGTGGGAAGGAAGACGATCAAAGAATCCGCTCACGCGAGCTAACTGATTAGCATTATTAACTGGCCCCAAGAAAACATCCTCTGACGGAGACCCAATAGCAATGCCCTTAGCCTGCTCAGTTAAAAGAGCGACAAAATCATCATAAACACTGTCTTCAACGATGACTCGTGTTGCAGCAGTGCAGTCTTGACCGGCATTGAAATAACCAGCAATGGCAATCCCCTCAGCTGCAGCTGCAAGATCTGCATCAGCAAAAACAACGACAGGAGCTTTGCCACCTAGTTCAAGGTGAACACGCTTGAGTTGTGTGGCTGCAGATTGAGCAACTTGTATTCCAGCACCTACTGAACCAGTAATTGAAACCATGTCAGGACGTTTGTGTTCAACAAGCATGCGTCCAGTTTCACGTTCACCGCAGACAACATTAAAAACACCAGCTGGTAAAAACTCTGACATTAGATGTGCCATCCACACAGTTGATGCTGGTGTTGTATCACTTGGCTTTAAAACAACAGCATTGCCCGCAGCAATTGCTGGAGCCCACTTCCACACAGCCATCATCATGGGATAGTTCCATGGGGTTACTTGTCCAATAACTCCCACAGGTTCGCGGCGAATCATTGAAGTCATACCTGGCATGTATTCACCAGCAGATTTTCCTTCTAGGTTTCGTGCAGCACCTGCGAAGAATCGAATCTGATCAACCATAGGTGGAACTTCTTCAGAAGTTGTTAAGGAGATTGGTTTGCCGGTATTTGTCGTTTCAATTGCAATAATTTCATCGGCGCGAGATTCAATAGCATCTGCGATTTTTAACAAAGCTTTTTGACGCTGTGATGGTGTTGAAGCACGCCATCCCGGGAATGCATCACTTGCAGCTTTAAAGGCTGAATCAACATCGGTGGCATTAGATTTAGGTGCACGGGCGTACTCTTTGCCAGTTGCTGGGTTGATAAGTGGCGAAGTTTCACCGGAAGTTGAATCGACGGCCTTGCCATTAATGAAGTTAGTTAACTTTTCCATGGAATTGAGCCTACCAATTCCATCCTTGGCTAACCAGTAGGGCTTTTACCTTTTTCTGCAGCCGCTAGCTGACCACAGGCCCCATCAATTTCACGGCCTCTGGTATCGCGCACTGTGACTGGAACCCCGTAACTTTCCAAGATGCGGACAAATTCGGCTTCATCTTCGCGACGAGAAGCAGTCCATTTGGAACCTGGAGTGGGATTGAGGGGAATTAAATTGACATGGGCATTACGGTTTTTCAGCAAACGGCCAAGCAAATCTGATCTCCAGGATTGATCATTGATATCTCGGATCATGGCATATTCAATTGAATAACGGCGGCCCGTCTTCTTCTCATAAGCATCTGCTGCTGCCAGTACTTCCTTAATTTTCCATCTGGAGTTGATAGGAACCAGCGTGTCACGAAGTTCATCATCTGGTGTGTGAAGTGAAACGGCCAATGTAACCGAGAGGCCTTCTTCAGTAAGTTTTTCAATTCCATTTACAAGACCAACAGTTGAAACCACCACAGATCGTGCACTAATTCCAAGTCCATCTGGGTTTGGGTCAGTGATATTTCGCAAAGTGCGAATTACTGCGTTGTAGTTGGCTAAAGGTTCACCCATACCCATAAAAACGATATTTGAAAGGCGGGCTTCTCCGCCAGGTAGTTCTCCATTTGCACATGCTCTTGCTGCTGCAACGATTTGTTCTGTAATTTCACCAGCACTTAAGTTTCGAGTAAGTCCTGCTTGCCCAGTTGCACAGAATGGACAGTTCATCCCACATCCTGCTTGGGATGAAATACATACTGTTACACGATCGGTATATCGCATTAAAACTGACTCAACTAAAACTCCATCATGGAGCTTCCAGAGATCTTTACGCGTCATTCCCCCATCGCACTCAACAGAGCGCACGAGCTCAATGAGTTTAGGAGTGAATTGCTCTGAGATTGTCTGACGCATCTCTGCAGGGATATCTGTCCAATTCTCTGGATCATTAGACAGGTGTGTGAAGTAATGGGTCGCTACTTGACTAGCACGAAATGCTGGCAGCCCTAGAGATTTAGCGAGTTCACGTCGCTCTTCAGGTGAATAGTCAGCTAAATGCTTGGGGATTTTCTTGCGCTGAACTGGCTCATCAAAAACTAATTTAATTTCAGGAACGCTCATAACCAACGCTTCACTAGCTCTAGTGCAAGCCATAGGGCTGGGGCTGAAATCAATACTGAATCAAGACGATCCAATACTCCGCCATGGCCTGGAAGCAGAGTTCCCATGTCTTTTAAGTGAAGGTCGCGCTTCATTGCACTCTCAATCAAATCACCACAGGTTGCGGTGAAAACAATCATTAATCCAACTATCGCGCCAATCCACCAGTGCATGTCCATGATGTATTTAAATGCAAAGGCCCCGCCAATTACTGTGAAGACTAGTGAGCCGATTAAACCTTCCCAGCTCTTCTTTGGGCTAATCAGTGGAACAAGTGGATGCTTTCCCAATAGAACTCCCACGATGTAACCAAATGTGTCGTTACAGCCAACTAAAACTACAAAAGTCATTACACGCTCTAAACCAGTGCTAGGTTTGGCTAGAAGAATAAGGAAGCCACCTAGAAATGGCAGATAGAGAAGTGAAAAAGTAGTTGCCGTTGCACTTTGCACAAAGCCCTCCGGGCCTTTAGTTAAAAGTTGAATAAGCAAAAGCGGAATAGCGATAGCCGTAGCAATAGCTAGTCCAGCTGCCCCACCATTCCAGGTTGCATAGGTAAGGACTACGGCTCCTGCAGCAAGTGAAACAACTGAGATATAAATTCCGCGCACGCTGAAAGCTCGAACAATTTCACGAATACCTAAGAGCACAGCCACTGCGACTACAACTGCAAAGACTTCGCGGCGATATGCCAGAGCAAACCAAATGAGAGCAACAAGGGATAGCGAAACAATTATTGAAGGCCCCAGCTTTCGCCCGGCCTTCTTGTTAATAGCCTCGTTTAACGATTGAAAATCAGACATCAGTGACAAACTCCTTAGACTTCTAGGAGTTCGGCCTCCTTGTGCTTTAACAATTCATCAATTTTTGCAACGTGATCAGATGTTACTTTCTCGAGCTCTTTCTCACCACGAGCTAAATCATCTTTTCCGATATCTCCATCTTTTTCCATCTTCTCCATCGCCTCTTTTGCCGCGCGACGGATGTTTCGCATAGAAATCTTTGAATCTTCAGCCTTTCCCTTTGCAACCTTAATAAATTCTTTACGGCGCTCTTCAGTTAACTGAGGGAAGTTGATACGAATGACAACACCATCATTACCTGGGTTGACACCTAGGTCTGATTCACGGATAGCTTTTTCAATACTTGCCATTGAACCCTTATCAAATGGTGCGATCGTGGCCATACGGGCATCGGGAACTTGAATAGAAGCTAGTTGTGAGAGCGCTGTATAGGTACCGTAGTAATCAACCATGATTTTATTAAACATCGATGGGTGTGCACGGCCAGTTCTGATAGAAGCAAAATCATCCTTTGCAACTTCAACGGCTTTGCTCATTTTCGTGTCAGCGTCCTTAAGGGCGCTTGCTACATCTGCCATGACTTCTCCCTTGGGGTTTTCCTTATTCTTTGATTCTATCGGCAATACCCGACCTGGCTCTATGAAATCTTGAACTAAGAAACTAGCGTTCCTATTGTTTCCCCACGCACTGCGCGAGCGATATTGCCGTTCTTCATCAAGTCAAAGATGACTATCGGAAGTTGATTTTCACGACAAAGGGCAAAAGCGGCGGCATCTGCCACTGCCAGAGATTTACTTAAAACCTCATCATATGAAATCGCATCAAATTTAACTGCAGACTTATCCTGCTTAGGATCTGCGCTATAAACACCATCAACACCACTCTTAGCAAGAAGCAGAGCTTCGGCTCCTATTTCAAGTGCGCGCTGGGCTGAAACGGTATCCGTTGTGAAGAATGGCATTCCTGCACCTGCACCGAAAATTACTACGCGCCCCTTTTCAAGGTGGCGAATTGCGCGAAGTGGGATGTATGGCTCTGCAACTTGGCCCATGGTGATTGCCGTCTGAACACGGGTTTGCACACCTTCTTTTTCTAGAAAATCTTGTAAGGCTAAACAATTCATCACTGTTCCAAGCATTCCCATGTAGTCAGCGCGTGAGCGATCCATACCGCGCTGAGAAAGTTCTGCTCCTCGGAAATAGTTACCGCCACCAACAACTATGGCTACTTGTACCCCGCTTCGGGCAACATCTGCGATTTGTTTAGCGATGTCTTGCACAACATCAGGATCAACACCGATGCCTTTAGTTCCGCCAAAAACTTCTCCAGAAAGTTTAAGGAGCACCCGCCGATACGTTCCTCTTGTACCGGGCATGAGTGCTCCTTTAACTTCTAGTTGGAATATCTAAATTCTAAGCGATGTCGCCTTTGAACTTATTGACCCACGCGGAAGCGATTGAACGCCTTAACGGCTGTTCCTGCCTCATCGAGGATCTGCTTCACAGTCTTTTTCGCATCTTTAGCAAAAGATTGCTCAATCAAGGAAACTTCCTTGACGAAGCCTGTTACGCGACCTTCAACGATCTTAATGAGGGAAGCTTCAGGCTTACCCTCTTCGCGTGCAGTTTCTTCAGCGATACGACGTTCGTTTTCTATGAGTTCTGCAGGAACATCTTCGCGATTTACAAACTGTGGTGCAAACGCTGCGATGTGCTGTGCAATGTCCTTACCAACTTCAGCTGCATCCTTAGTTAATTGAACTAGAACGCCAACCTGTGGTGGCAAATCTGGGCTAGTGCGGTGCAAGTAAATTCCAACTGGAGAATCCTTGAGCACTGCAATTCGGCGAACTTCAATCTTTTCGCCAAGAGTTGCATTTGCCTCATCAACAGTTGCCTGAACGGTTTTACCGCTAGCCATTGTTGTTGTAAGAAATGCTTCTAGGGAATCTGATTGTGCATTTTGTAGGTGAGCAAGAAGCTCATCAGCAAGAGTAAGGAAACGTTCACCCTTGGCCACGAAATCTGTTTCGCAGTTAAGTTCAAGCATCACGCCAAGATTTCCTTCAACCTTTGCAACTACCGCACCATTTGAAGTTAAACGCCCTTCACGCTTAGTGACTCCCTTGAGTCCCTTAACACGAATAATGTCGATCGCCTTGTTGTAATCGCCTTCTGCTTCATCCAAAGCCTTCTTGCAATCAAGCATTCCAGCAGCGGTTGCTTCACGAAGATTCTTAACGTCTTGCGCTGTATATGCAGCCATTTAATTAAGCTCCTTCTGTGACAGTTGTTGCTTCTGGTGATACTTCAGCTGTTCCAGCAATTTCTTTTTCCCAATCAGCTAAAGGCTCACCGGCTGCAACTGCAGGGGCTTCATCCTTTACCTCACTCTTAGCCTGTGCTGAACGTGCAGCAAGACCAGCAGCGATTGCATCAGTGATAACGCGAGTTAGTAGTCCGATTGAACGGATTGCATCGTCGTTACCAGGAATCTTGTAATCAACTTCATCTGGGTCACAGTTAGTGTCCAAGATTGCGATAACTGGAATACCAAGTTTCTTGGCTTCCTGCACAGCAAGGTGCTCCTTCTTGGTATCAACAACCCAAATTGCTGAAGGCAACTTAGTCATGTTACGGATACCGTTGAGGTTCTTAAATAGTTTTTCGCGTTCGCGGCGAAGAACAAGAAGTTCCTTCTTAGTTAGAAGTAGATCGTTCTTCTCTTCTAGAGCTTCTAACTCCTTCAGACGCTGAATACGCTTGTAGACAGTTGGGAAGTTTGTAAGCATTCCACCTAACCAGCGCTCAGTCACTGTTGGCATGCCAACGCGTGCTGCTTGCTCGATGATTGGTTCCTGTGCTTGCTTCTTTGTTCCAACGAACAAAACGTGACCGCCTTTTGCAACTGTGTCCTTAACGAACTCATATGCATTGTCGATTAACGCTAGTGATTGCTGGATATCGATGATGTAGATGCCATTGCGCTCTGTGAAAATAAAACGCTTCATCTTTGGGTTCCATCGACGAGTCTGGTGTCCGAAGTGGACTCCGCTGTCGAGAAGTTCTCGCATTGTTACTACTGCCATGACGGCATACTCCTTCTTAGGTTTATTTACGTGCGCAGCACAATAAAAAACCCGCTCGGTTTTGGCCAAACAATTTGTTAGGCCCGTCGCACTGAAATTCATCTACCGATTTAACGGACCGAGATGATTCACCGACCAGATGGTCAGGCAGTGCTGAGATGTCACCGGCTGAATTACTTCAACTGGTGCGGGGCAAATCTTACCTGAGCCGTGAGCGTGCAATTACCGCCGGACTATGCGCAAAAGCCCCCAAGCGGTGATACGCAGCACGGCTTCTAGGGCAATATCAAAGCTCATCTTGCTGACCCCATTTTCGCGCTCGATAAAAGTAATAGGGACTTCAGCGATAGATCCGCCTCTGGCAAGGGCCCTTCGAGTCATCTCTATTTGAAAGCAATATCCCTCACTAGCAATTGTTTGAATCTCCATCTTATTTAGTAATGAGGCTGAATAAATTCGAAATCCAGCAGTTGTATCGGCCACTCCAAGGGATAAAACAGTGTTTGCATAACGATTGGCAGCTTTTGAAAGCAGCTCACGAAACTTGCTCCAGTTTCGAATCTGTCCATCGGCCACCCAACGCGAACCAATTAATAAGTCAGCTGAACCTATCCACTGCATCATCGCCACTAAATCACTGACTTGGTGTGATCCGTCTGCATCCATCTCAATGATATTTTCATAACCACGTTCGAGTGCAATCTGGAAGCCAACCCGATAGGCGCTACCCAAACCAAGCTTTGCGCTTCGCTCAACTACTTCAACTCCATGGGCTTTGCAGATTTGAGCGGTGCCATCTGGTGAGCCATCATCAATGACTAAAACATCAAGATCGAGTGTGGCTAACTCATCGAGGAGTGAACCAATACTCTCAACTTCGTTATATGTTGGAATTACTACGATTGATTTACTCATGCGCGAGGATGCGCCTGTTTAAAAGCTTTTTGTAAACGCTCAGTGGAGACGTGTGTATAAATCTGTGTTGTCGCAAGTGAAGCATGCCCCAAAATCTCTTGCACTGTGCGCAAATCAGCGCCACCTTCTAATAGATGTGTTGCTGCAGAATGGCGCAAGGCATGTGGTCCCATGCGCTCTATTCCTTCAATGGCAGAGAGTGCTTCATAGACAACCGTGCGCACAGCGCGCTGATCAATTCTCTTTCCACGGGCTCCAAGAAAAACTGCCTTTTCAGATTTTTCATTAAGAAGTAGTTGGCGTCCATCATCTAGCCACTTCTTTAATGCCCGCATCGCTGGGTTACCAAGGGGAATAACTCGCTCTTTATTTCCTTTACCCAGCACTTGAATTGTCTGACGGTTGTAATCAATATCGCCTAGATCTAAACCACACAGTTCTGCCACGCGAGCACCTGTTGCATACAACAGTTCCACCATCGCAACATCGCGCAATGTCATCGGGGTTTCATCCTCTGTTGCCCTAGTTGCCATTGAATCCATTGCAGTTTTTGCATCCTCAATACCTAAGACTTCAGGCAGAGTGCGATGGCCCTTAGGTGTTGCAAGAGATGCACCCACATCACTAGTGATGTATTTGTTTTTTAACGCCCATTTTGTGAATAAGCGCACTGAGACTGCTCTGCGTGAAATTGTTGTGCGAGAAGCACCTTTGACTTGTTGGTTAGCTAGCCATGAGCGCAGGTGTACTAACTGCAGCTGTGAAATATCTACTAGGCCTATGTTTTCTAAATGTTCTAGTAATGAGGTCAAGTCCCCCATATATGCACGAACAGTGTGAACTGAGAGGTTGCGTTCAACTTCTAAATGGCGCTGAAAAGTAATCAGTAACTTTTCAAAATCTTCGCTCACGCGCCAACTTTACTCGGGTTTGCGTCCCTGACGCAGAAGGCCGAAGGTAACTGCGTCCTCAAGTGCCATTGCAGAGGCTGCAATAACGTTTTCATGAACACCCACGGTGTTCCATTCACCCTTGCCATCACTTGTTTCAACTAATACGCGCGTAACAGCGCCTGTGCCCAGGCGTCCTTCAAGGATGCGGACCTTGTAATCAGTGAGTTCTAGAACTTCTAACTCTGGATAAAGCTCCTTTAGCCCAGTACGCAAAGCATTATCAAATGCGTTAACAGGACCATTTCCAGTACCTGAACAAGAAATCTGCTTACCCTTTGCGGTTACTTTAACTTCAGCCTTTGTAAGAATGCTTTGATCTTCAGAGCGCTCAACTGTTGTTAACCAATGATCAATAGTGAAGAAAGATGGTCGCTTGCCATTCATTTCTTCATGAACAAGAAGTTCAAAAGAGGCATCTGCTGCTTCAAAGGTAAATCCGCGTGATTCCATCTCTTTCACGCGATCAACAATGCGCCCGATGAGTTCTTTATCCCCACCAAGGTCAACGCCAAGTTCTTGTGACTTTAATTCGATGGAGGCTCGCCCGGCCATATCAGAGACCAACATGCGCATATCGTTTCCGACAGATTCAGGATCTTCATGTTGGTAGAGAGATGGATCAACCTTGATTGCACTGGCATGCAGACCTGCTTTGTGAGCAAAGGCTGAAACGCCAACATAAGGTTGGCGCGCACTTGAAGAGACATTTGTAACTTCAGCTACAGCGTGTGAAATTCTGAAAGCTTCACGCAATGCATTCTTTGGCAAAACTAATTGATGCTTCTTTAACTCAAGGTTAGCAATGATTGTTACTAGGTCGGCATTACCTGTGCGCTCACCATATCCATTAAGTGTTCCTTGAACATGTGTAGCACCGGCTGCAACTGCTGCCATTGAGTTAGCAACTGCGCAACCAGTGTCGTTGTGGCAATGAATACCAAGACGCGCAGAGCTTGCAGTTAAAACATCATGGACAACTTGGGAAAGCTCATCCGGCAACATTCCACCATTGGTATCGCACAACGCAATTACATCTGCCCCTGCTTCAGCGGCCACACGCACAACCTCTAGCGCATAGGCACGGTTGCTGCGATACCCATCAAAGAAGTGCTCAGCATCAAGAAATACGCGTTGTCCTTCTGCAATTAAGTGGCTAACAGAGTCACGAATCATCTCTAGATTCTCATCAAGAGATGTCTTGAGTGCTAAATCAACATGGCGATCAAAAGCCTTTGCTACCAAAGTAACAGCTGGTGCACCTGAATCACGAAGTGCGCCAAGTAATACATCATCAGCAGCTTTAACTTTTGGACGACGTGTGGCACCAAAGGCTACAAAAGTAGCGTTCTTTAGGGTTAATTCTTTTTTAGCACGAGCAAAAAACTCAGTGTCCTTAGGGTTTGCACCTGGCCATCCGCCTTCAATAAATCCAACACCAAGATCATCTAAGTGCCGCGCAATAGTCAACTTGTCATGGACAGAGAGATTTAATCCTTCTTGCTGGGCACCATCGCGCAGAGTGGTGTCATAGATATGAAATGCGTCAGAGACTGGCATTAGCAGACCTTACGTACCCAACCGTGTATATCAGGGGTTGTTCCATGTTGAATTGCAAGTAAGTGGTTGCGGATCTGCATGGTTATCACACCAGGTTGTCCATCACCTGTTACCCATGTACCCATGGTTGATTTTGCAGAACCGACAGATGAAACAACAGCTGCGGTACCGCAAGCAAAGATTTCAGTGATTTCACCTGATGCAACGCCATCGCGCCAATCATCAATGCTCAGCATTACTTCTTCAGTTTTATATCCAAGGTCCTTAGCAACAGAGAGAATTGAATCGCGAGTGATTCCTGGAAGCAATGTGCCAGTTAATTTAGGAGTGATAACTCTTGCTTCGGCGCCTTTACCCTTTACGAAATAAAGGTTCATGCCACCCATCTCTTCAACCCACTTGCGCTCTTTTGCATCAATCCACACAACTTGATCACAGCCCTCTTTTGCAGCAGCTTTTTGTGCAACTAGCGATGCTGCGTAGTTTCCCCCGCATTTTGCTTCACCTGTTCCACCTTGCACAGCACGGACATATTCAGTTGAAATCCAGACTGAAACAGCCTTTGATGGATCAAAATAAGCACCTGCTGGTGTTGCAATAAGAATGTATGTCGCCTTATTGGTTGGGCGAACACCTAAGCCAACTTCAGTAGCAATCATGAATGGACGGATATATAGAGATTCACCCACTTTATTTGGAACCCAACCCGCATCTTGTTTAACCAAAGCTTCAACAGTTTCTAGAAACAGAGATTCTGGCATTTCAGGTAGAGCTAAACGCTTAGCAGAGTTAGCAAAGCGCTTTGAGTTTGCATCAGGACGAAACAGTGAGATTGACCCATCAGGTTGGCGATATGCCTTCATGCCTTCAAAGATTTCCTGACCGTAGTGAAAAACCGCTGTAGCTGGATCTAGTGAAAGTGGGCCATAAGGTTGTAACTCTGGTTCTCCCCATCCATCTTTTTCAGTCCACTCACAGACAACCATGTGATCGGTGTAGTACTTACCGAAACCACCTTCAGCAACAAGTGCATCACGTGTTGGCGCATCTTTTGCATTGGGGTTAAGAGTAATTTTCATGGTTTATAGCGCTGCGACTAGCGCATCTCCCACTTCACTAGTGCTTCGTTTTTTGTCTCCGCGAGTAAGCAAATCAGCAGCAACTGCGCGCTCAACATCACGTGCAGCATCGCTATAGCCTAAATGATCAAGCATCATGGCCACCGACATAACGGTTGCGGTGGGATCTGCAATGTTTTTGCCTGCAATATCTGGAGCGGAACCATGTACTGGTTCAAACATTGAAGGGAACTTTCCAGTTGGGTTGATATTGCCTGATGCAGCCAAACCAATTCCCCCACAGATAGCAGCTGCTATGTCTGTCAAGATATCGCCAAAGAGGTTATCTGTTACAACAACATCAAAGCGCTCTGGGTTAGTTACAAAGAACATAGAAGCGGCATCAACATGTAAATAATCTGTTGCAACCGATGGG
This sequence comes from uncultured Actinomycetes bacterium, assembly GCA_937888825.1. Classification (GTDB taxonomy): domain Bacteria; phylum Actinomycetota; class Actinomycetes; order Nanopelagicales; family Nanopelagicaceae; genus Planktophila. The sequence continues at coordinate 19,181 of CALBFE010000019.1, forward strand.
TATTCCTTAGCAACTTCATTGAAGGTGCGAGTCCATAGACCACCGGCACGGGTTAATACGTTGTTTTTATGCACCAACGTCAGCTTCTTACGATCACGCTTGGACGCGCGCTCAAATGCATCACGGATGACTCGCTCTGCACCGCGTCGAGTATTCAAACTTTCCTCAGTTGCAATCTCTGCATCAGTACCTTCTGCAAGGACTCCCCCGGCGCCAACATATGGACCCTCAGTTCCTTCGCGCACAACAACAAAATCAATTGGGGCCTTTGTTGATAATGGTCCGGTAACACCGGGCATTAAACGTGCGGGGCGCAAATTAATATAGTGATCAAAGGCAAAACGAAGCTTCAATAAAAGTCCGCGCTCTAATACTCCAGATGGAACCGTCGGATCACCAACTGCGCCGAGCAAAATAACATCCTTCGTCGCAATCTCATCCAAAATAGCTTGTGGAAGAACTTCACCAGTGCGGTGCCAATACCCAGCACCTAAGTCATATGAGGTGCGCTTAAAGCTCACGTCATACTTCTTTGCAACAACATCAAGAACTTTTAAGCCTTCGTTAACGACCTCAGGTCCAATGCCATCACCGGCAATTACAGCTAAGTTGATAGTTTTCATTTGTCCTCCAAAAATACTGAGTGAACGTAGTCAGCTTCAGTATCCCTCTTAACTTTTGCAACGATATCTTCGCTTACATGCGAATCAACAGTAAGTACCATTAACGCTGTGCCGCCTGCCTTACTTCGAGCAACCTGCATAGCTGCGATATTGACTTTAGCTTCACCCAAAGTCTGTCCAACGATGCCTATAATGCCCGGACGATCGATATAGCGAATGAAAAGAATATTATCTGTAGGGGGCAGGTCAAGATGGAATGAATCGATTGCAACAATCTTTTGAACCTGCTTTATACCCATAAGTGTTCCATCGATAGACATCGCCTTGCCTGTGCCAGTTGTTGCGCGCAAAGTAATCATTGAGCGGTATTCATGACATTCAGCGGTGTTTGTCACTGCTGAAACCATGCCACGTTCTGCCGCAAGACCAGGAGCGTTGACGTAGGTGACTTCCTCTGCACCCACTGCCAACAAGGCGCCCTTTAACGCTGAAATTGCAAGAATTGAAGCATCATGCACTGAGATTTCACCTTTAACGCTGACATCTATATTTACAGGTAGTTCACCCAGTAATTCAGTTGCAATCCCTGACATCTTCTCAACAAGTGGCAATGAAGGACGAATATCTTCGTGGATCACGCCGCCCTTAACATTTACTGCGTCAGGAACAAGTTCACCCGCTAGAGCTTTACGAACTGAAACAGCAACAGCGATTCCTGCGCGCTCTTGCGCCTCATCTGTTGATGCACCTAAGTGAGGTGTGGCAACAACTTGATCGAGTGCAAATAACGGTGAATCTGTGCATGGTTCAGTTACATAAACATCTAATCCAGCTCCTGCAACACGACCTTCTTTAATTGCATCATATAAAGCAGCTTCATCTAGGACCCCACCGCGCGCAGCGTTAACGATCCGAACAGCTGGCTTAACCTTCTTTAATGCTTCAGCACCAATTAAGTTTGCAGTCTCTTTGGTCTTAGGTAAGTGAATAGTGATGAAATCAGATGTTTTCAAAAGCTCATCAAGATCTACCAACTTAACTCCCAGTTGTGCCGCACGTGCTGGTTGAAGATATGGATCATAGGCAATTACGTTCATTCCAAAAGCCTGCATACGAGATGCGACTAATTGACCAATACGTCCAAAACCAACAATGCCCAAAGTCTTTTCAAATAGCTCTGCGCCAGTGAACTTAGAACGCGCCCACTTACCATTTCGAAGCGCCGCATTAGCCGGTGAAATAAAGCGAGCAGATGCAAGCAATAAAGAAATTGCTAACTCTGCAGCGCTAACAATGTTAGAAGTTGGTGCGTTGACAACCATTATTCCCGCAGCAGTTGCTGCCGGAATATCTACGTTATCTAAACCAACACCAGCACGTGCTATTACTTTTAAACCTTTTGCCGCAGCAATCGCTTCTGAATCCATCTTTGTCGCAGAGCGAATTAAGACGGCATCTACTCCCTTAGCAAGTGCTGCTAGAAGCTGGCCACGATCTGCGCCGTCACAGTTAACGACATCAAATTCAGGGCCAAGTGCTTCTAGTGTTGCTGGGCTTAGCTCTTCAGCGATTAAAACGACAGGTTTAGCCACGCGCCGCGCTTCCCTCTTTATAGTCATCGCCCTTTGACTGCTTCATCCATGAAAACATCTTGCGAAGTTCGCGGCCAACAGTCTCAATTGGGTGAGTTTCACCCTTTGTGCGAAGTGACTTAAATTCAGGAGCTCCTGCTTCTTGGTCATCAATGAAGCGCTTAGCAAATGCACCGCTTTGGATGTCTGCAAGAACTGCCTTCATGTTTTCCTTAACATGTGGGTCAATAACACGTGGACCAGAAACATAATCACCAAACTCTGCTGTGTCAGAAACTGACCAGCGCTGCTTTGCAATTCCACCTTCATACATCAAATCAACGATTAACTTAAGTTCGTGCAAGCACTCAAAGTAAGCAACCTCTGGCTGATATCCAGCTTCAGTTAAAACCTCAAAGCCATACATAACCAGCTGTGAAGCACCACCGCAAAGAACTGACTGCTCACCAAAAAGATCTGTTTCGGTCTCTTCTGTAAATGTAGTCAAGATTCCACCAGCGCGAAGTCCACCGATTGCCTTTGCATATGAAAGTGTCAGTGGCCATGCACTTCCAGTTGAATCTTGTTCAACTGCAACGATGACAGGAACTCCGCGGCCTGCTGCGTACTCACGACGTACTAAGTGGCCTGGACCCTTTGGCGCAACCATACAAACATCAACTGATGTAGTTGGCTTGATGTAACCAAAGCGAATATTGAAACCATGCCCAAAGAACAAAGCATCGCCATCTTTTAGGTTAGGCAAAATTGAGTCAGTGTAAATATGGCGCTGAACATGGTCAGGTGCCAAGATCATGATCACTGTTGCTTCTTTAACTGCATCGGCCACTGATACAACACGCAAACCTTCAGCTTCTGCCTTTGCACGTGATGCTGAACCTTCTTTTAATCCGACGCGGACATCAACACCGCTATCACGCAAGTTAAGTGCGTGTGCGTGTCCCTGCGAGCCGTAACCGATGATCGCGACTTTGCGACCCTGAATGATGGATAGATCGGCATCCTCTTCGTGATACATCGTTGCTGCCACGGTATTTCTCCTTTAGTTCTGGTAATCGGGTTGAGTGTCGTGTACTGCTGGTGCTGTCTTATTTGGAATTATCTCTTTAATAGAAATGACATTGATCAACTTATCGAGCTGAGCAATTACTTGCTCGAGCGCATGGCCTTCCAAATTAACCACAATGTCCATCTGTGAGATGGATGGGTCAGTTGTTGGTCCAACAGATAAGCGTTCAATGTTGTATGCACGGCGAGAAAAGAGGCCAGCAACGCGGGCCAATACACCAGGTGAGTTTTCTACTAAAACTTCGAGTATGTGTTGGGCCATATTTATAGCTCCTGTGAATCCCAGTCAGGCGTGGTTTCACGCGCGATCATGATGTCGTCATTTGATGTTCCGGCAGCAACCATCGGCCACACCATTGCGTCGCGATGAACGCGAAAATCAATAACAACAGGTTGATCATTAATTCCCATTGCTTTTTCAATAGTTGCATCAACATCTTCTTCTCGTTCACAGCTCAAACCAACACAGCCCATAGCTTCTGCAAGCATTGGGAAGTTTGGAACACGTTTTGATTCAAGGTTTGTATTTGAATATCGACCTTCATAGAACATGGTTTGCCACTGACGAACCATGCCAAGAGATTCATTATTAATGATTGCGACCTTGATTGGAATATTGTTGAGTGCACAAGTTGTGAGCTCTTGATTAGTCATCTGGAAACAACCATCACCATCAATTGCCCACACAGTTGTATCTGGTGCTCCAACTTTTGCTCCCATTGCAGCAGGAACGGCGTAACCCATTGTTCCAAGACCACCTGAGTTAAGCCATGTGCGCGGGTTTTCATATGAAACAAATTGAGAAGCCCACATCTGATGTTGTCCAACACCTGCAGCAAAAATAGCTTCAGGACCTGAGATTTTTCCAAGTCTTTCAATTACATACTGTGGAGATAATGTCCCATCATTTGGTTTGTCATAACCCAATGGATAAGCAGCTTGAAGTGAATTCATCTGGTTCAACCATGGGGTTAAATCTGGTTGATTCTTTGCAAGAGCGCTTTTAAGGGCTGGAATCAGCGCAGAGATAGTGTTTTTGAGATCACCCAACACGGCAACATCAGCAAAGCGGTTCTTACCAATTTCAGCAGGATCAATATCTGCGTGAAGAACCTTGGCATTAACTGCAAATGTTGAAAGCTTGCCTGTAACACGGTCATCAAAGCGGGCACCTAAAGTAATGAGAAGATCTGCTTTTTGTAGCGCTGTAACTGCAGCAACCGTTCCGTGCATACCAGGCATTCCAAGATGCAATGGATGGCTATCAGGGAATGCACCACGGGCCATAAGAGTTGTTACAACCGGTGCGCCGAGTAGCTGTGCGAGTTCTAGTAGTTCGCGTGATGCATTTGCTTTAATTACTCCGCCACCAACATAAAAGACTGGCTTACTAGATTGCGTAATCAATGCAGCTGCATCCAGGATGGACTGATTATCTGGGATTGACTTTGGCTTATATCCAGCCAAGTTAACAGAAGTTGGATATTTAAAATCTGTCATTGCTTGCAGGGCATCTTTTGCAATATCGACCAGTACTGGACCCGGACGGCCTGTACTGGCGATATAGAATGCTTCAGCGATCGCGCGTGGAATATCGGCAGGGTTAGTTATTAGATAATTGTGCTTTGCAAATGGCATTGTGATGCCACGAATATCAGCTTCTTGAAAAGCATCGGTTCCAATTGCAACTGAAGGAACCTGGCCTGTAATTGCAACGACTGGAACTGAATCCATTGCAGCATCTGCCAATGGTGTTACAAGATTTGTTGCACCTGGACCTGATGTAGCAATACACACACCAACGCGACCAGTTACTTGGGCATAACCTGTTGCAGCATGTCCCGCGCCTTGTTCGTGGCGAACAAGAATGTGGCGGATAGAGCTAGAAAAAATTGGATCATAGGCTGGAAGAATTGCACCACCTGGGATTCCGAACATGACATCAACGCCTGCAGCTTCAAGGGATGCGACAAGTGAACTCGCCCCATTCATCTGACTCATAGTTCTTCTCCCTTCGTTGCCTTGCATTTATAGTGATGAAACGAAAAAACCCCCAGATAACTGAGGGCGGCGCATGATCATTGTTAGATCACGCGCTGCTAAATCACCACCACAAATGTTGTGCTCATGGGGATATTCTCCAATGAATTACGCATAAGAGTCAAGGCATGAGATGCACATCTCACAATTTGAGCCAGCTTTACTCGCAGACCGCGCCTTTGGATGCAGATCCCACCAGTTTTGAATACTTGGCCAATACCCCGCGGGAGTATTTGTGACCCAATGGCTTCCAGCCAACTTTTCTAGCCTCAAGCTCTTTGGGGTCAACAAGTAAATCCAATGTGCGATGAGTGATGTCGATTCGAACTAAATCGCCATCTTTAATAAATGCAATCGGTCCACCGTCAACAGCCTCTGGTGCGACATGACCAACACACAATCCAGTTGATCCACCAGAGAAACGTCCATCAGTTAAAAGCAGAGTTGATTTGCCAAGACCCGCGCCTTTTATTGCGCCAGTAATCATTAACATTTCTCGCATTCCAGGACCACCCTTAGGTCCTTCATAGCGAATTACAACTACATCACCAGCTTGAATTGTTCCGTTCTCAAGTGCATCCATTGCAGCTTGTTCACGTTCAAACACTCTGGCAGGTCCTTCAAATGATTCAATTCCAATACCTGCGGTTTTACAAACAGCACCCTCGGTGGCAAGTGAGCCACCCAAAATAGTAATTCCAATATCTGTTGAGATTGGTGAAGAAACTGCGCGCAAGATCTGCCCGTCTGGATCTGGTGGTGCAATATCTTTCAAATTCTCTGCCATTGTTTTGCCTGTAACAGTTAAAACATCACCGTGAAGCAGGCCAGCATCGAGTAATCCCTTTAATACAACTGGAATTCCACCAACTTTATCGACATCACTCATTACAAACCTACCGAATGGCTTGAGGTCCCCCAGCAGTGGAACCTTTGAACCAATGCGATGAAAGTCATCCAGTTCAAGATCTACTTCTGCTTCATAGGCAATAGCTAGCAAGTGCAGAACTGCGTTAGTAGAACCACCTAATGCCATCAATATTGTGATCGCATTTTCAAATGCTTGTTTCGTCAAAATATCGCGAGTAGTAATTCCTTGGCGGATGAGTTCAACCACGGCAGCACCTGATGCAATTGCATAAGTATCACGGCGGCGATCAACGGCAGGAGGCGCAGCTGATCCAGGAAGTGAGAGCCCAATAGCCTCACCAATACTTGCCATGGTGTTTGCTGTATACATACCGCCGCAAGCACCTTCGCCAGGACAGATTGCACGTTCAATTTGATCCACGCGCTCTTGGGTAATTAACCCACGAGCACAAGCTCCAACAGCCTCAAAGGCATCGATGATTGTTACATCTTTTCCATCAACTTGGCCTGGCAGTGTTGAACCTGCATAAACAAAAACACTTGCAACATCGATGCGAGCTGCTGCCATCATCATTCCTGGAAGAGATTTATCGCAACCGGCAAAAGTTACCATGCCATCTAAACGCTCTGCTTGCATAACAGCTTCAACTGAGTCTGCAATAACTTCACGTGAAACTAATGAAAAGTGCATTCCTTCATGGCCCATTGAAATTCCATCAGAGACAGAGATAGTTCCAAACTGCATGGGGAATCCGCCTGCATCAATGACACCTTGCTTTGATGCCTTAGCTAGACGATCTAAAGATAAATTGCAGGGAGTAATTTCATTCCAAGAAGATGCAATACCAATTTGGGGTTTAACCCAATCATCATCACCCATTCCAACTGCACGTAACATTCCTCGTGCAGGGGCGCGCTCTAATCCATCAGTTACAACTCCCGAGCGCGGCTTCATGTTTGGCATGTGATTAGTCTAGCCTTCTGATTGTCCTAGATGAGCTAATAAAAGCGCACGAACTTTAGCTGCATCGGCTTGTCCCTTTGTATCTTTCATAACCATTCCAATTAAAGCACCGGCAGCTGGTAAGTGACCATCTCGCACCTTTTGCGTAGTCTCGGGTTGTCCAGCACATGCACGCTCGATAGCAGCCATCAACGCTGAATCATCATTGACAACTTTAATTCCACGAGCTGCAATAACTGCCGCAGGCTTTCCTTCTCCAGCAATTACGCCTTCAACAACTTGGCGAGCTAACTTATCTGTTAGATCCCCAGCATTAACAAGGGCAACAATCTCAGCCACATCTGATGCTGCAATAGGCAAATCTTTAATTGCTACATCTTTTTCATTAGCAATTCGAGAAATCTCACCTAACCACCAACCGCGTGCTTTTGCAGGATCTGCCCCAAGTGCGACAGTTGCTTCAACAACATCTAGCACGTCAGCATTAATCATCGCTGACATTTCCTTATCTGGAACTGCCCACTGTTCTTGCAAACGCTTGCGGTGAATTGAAGGGCGCTCGGGCAAAGTCGCGCGTAGTTGTTCAATCCAAGCTGCATCTGGTGCTACTGGAACTAAATCTGGTTCTGGGAAATAACGGTAATCCTCAGCCTGTTCCTTTGAACGGCCAGAGCGAGTTAATCCTGTGTCTTCTTGGAAGTGACGAGTTTCTTGTACAACTCGCTCGCCATTATTTAAGCGTTCAGCATGACGAATCATTTCACCGCGAATTGCCCGCTCCACAGAGCGAAGAGAGTTAACGTTCTTAGTTTCTGAGCGAGTTCCAAGAACATCAGAGCCAATTAAGCGCAGTGAAACGTTTGCATCACAGCGAAGTGATCCCTGCTCCATTTTCACATCACTGACACCAAGTGAGCGCAAGATGTCGCGCAGTTCTGCCACGTAAGCCTTTGCGACCTCAGGGGCATATTTGCCTGTGCCAGGAACAATCTTGGTAACAATTTCAACCAATGGAATTCCTGCACGGTTGTAATCAAGAAGTGAATACTCGGCGCCATGAATACGGCCAGTAGCACCGCCGACGTGTAGAGACTTTCCCGTGTCTTCTTCCATGTGAACGCGCTCTACTTCAATACGAAAAACCTTTGGACCCTCATCAGTTTCGATCTCAACATCAACATATCCGTTGACGCAGATTGGCTCGTCATACTGTGAAATCTGGAAGTTCTTTGGCATATCTGGATAGAAGTAGTTCTTGCGAGCAAAGCGACTAAAAGGTGCAATAGAGCAGTTCAGGGCAAGACCGATTTTGATTGTTGATTCAATCGCCTTCTCATTAACAGTTGGCAACGCACCTGGCAAAGCTAAACACACTGGGCAGGTTTGTGTATTTGGCTCTGCACCGAAAATAGTAGAACAGCCACAAAACATCTTTGATTTTGTGTTGAGTTCAACGTGAACTTCAAGACCCAAGACTGGTTCATACTTTGCTACAACATCATCATACGTCAGGCTCATTTGCTACCTGCTAACGCTGGAATTGTTGAAAGCAATGGTGCGCCCCACTTTGAAAGCAAAGCTGCTTCAAGGGCTGCGCCTACTGAATACATTCGATCATCTTTCATCACAGGTGACATGATCTGGAAACCAACTGGTAGGCCATCTTCTTCTGCAACACCGGAAGGTAGTGACATTCCACCGATACCAGCCATGTTCACAGGAATTGTTGCAATGTCATTGAGATACATAGCTAGAGGGTCATTAGCCTTTTCGCCGATTTTGAAAGCTGTAGTTGGGCAAGTGGGTGAAACTAATACATCAGCCTTTTCAAATGCTTTGTTGAAATCTTGAGTAATGAGTGTGCGAACTTTTTGCGCGCTGCCGTAATAGGCATCGTAGTAGCCAGATGAAAGTGCATATGTTCCAAGAATGATGCGGCGCTTTACTTCACGGCCAAAACCAACTTCACGGGTCAAATTCATTACTAATTCAGCAGATGCTCCCTCGCTATCACCCACGCGAAGGCCATAACGCATGGCATCAAAGCGAGCTAAGTTGGATGAGCATTCAGATGGTGCAATTAAGTAATATGCAGCAAGGGCATATTCAAAGTTAGGCGCAGATACTTCAACGATTTCAGCTCCGGCAGCTGCAAGTAATTCGAGTGATTCTTCAAAACGAGTCCGCACACCCTTTTGGTAGCCATCACCATTGAGCTCTTTCACAACACCAATCTTCAATCCCTTAACGTTGCCTGACTTTGCAGCCGCAACTACTGCTGGAACTGGAGCGTTAATAGAAGTTGAATCTTTTGGATCATGACCAGCGATTGCTTCATGCAATAGCGCAGCATCTAAAACAGTACGTGCGCATGGGCCTGCTTGATCAAGGGATGAAGAGAAAGCAACAAGGCCATATCGCGATACGCCGCCATACGTTGGCTTCACTCCCACTGTTCCAGTAACGGCAGCAGGTTGGCGAATAGATCCACCAGTATCTGTCCCAATTGCAAGCGGTGCTTCAAAGGCTGCAAGTGATGCAGCAGATCCGCCACCAGAACCGCCAGGAATGCGAGTTAAGTCCCATGGATTATGCGTTGGACCATAAGCAGAGTTTTCTGTAGAAGAACCCATTGCGAATTCATCCATATTTGTCTTACCTAAAATAACAATGTCATTCTTCTTTAAGTTCACAACAACAGTTGAGTCATAAGGTGGACGCCAACCTTCAAGAATCTTGGAGCCACATGTTGTTGGAATACCCTTTTGTGTCATTACATCTTTGAGAGCAAGTGGTACTCCAGCCAAAGGTGAGAGCTTCTCCCCGCTTTTGCGCTTCGCATCAACGGCTGCAGCTTGAGCAAGTGCGCCTTCTGTATCAACGTGTAAGAAAGCATGCACATCTTTATCTACAGCAGAAATCTGATCTAGGTGGGCTTGTGTGAGAGCAACCGAAGTAATTTCACCACTAGCTAATTTGCTGGCCATCTCTGATGCAGAGTTGCGAATCATTCTTCACCCAAAATCTGAGGAACGCGAAAACGCTGTTCTTCTTGGGCAGGTGCACCAGAAAGAGCATCAGCTGGTGAGAGCGATGGAATAACTACATCGGGGCGAAAAACATTACGAAGTGGCAAAGGATGAGAAGTTGCCGCCACATCAGCACCAGCAACTTCTTGCACGCGAGCCACAGCATCCAAGATGACTGTGAACTCATTAGAGAGTGCGACTAGCTCTTCATCGCTCATTTCAATACGAGCAAGGCCAGCAAGCTTTGCTACATCATCGCGGGAAAGGCTGGTCATGGGTGTGAGTCTAATTAACTTCGCGCTTAACTGCGAATTTGCCCGTCTCCAGTAACGATCCAGGTAGTCGTTGTCATAGCTTCAAGACCCATAGGGCCACGGGCATGGAGTTTTTGATTTGAGATTCCAATTTCTGCACCAAATCCCATTTGCTCACCATCGGTGAATCGCGTTGAAGTATTGACCATCACTGCCGCACAATCACTCAGCGCAATAAATCGAGCAGCGTTAGCCTTATTTTCAGTGATGATCGCTTCAGTGTGCTTAGTGCCATATGTAGCAATGTGCTCACTGGCGGCATCAACTGAATCGACAATTGCAACATTCATTTCAAGAGTTCCGTATTCAGTGCACCAGTTCTCCTCTGTTGCCACACTCATAGGAATTGCGCCCGCTAACGCTAAAACTTGTGCATCTCCATGCAGAATAACTCCAGCATCATGTAGAGCTTTTAATACAACTGGAACAAAATCCTTTGCAATTGTTGTGTGAATCAAAACAGTCTCGGCTGCATTACAGACGCTAGGGCGCTGAACTTTAGAGTTGATAATAATTGGAAGTGCCTTAGCCAAGTCTGCAAATTCATCGATATATACATGGCACACTCCTGCGCCAGTTTCGATTGTTGGAACCGTGGATTCATCCACAACCATGCGAATAAGAGATGCACTCCCCCGTGGAATTACTAGATCCACTTTGCCACGAGCATTTAAAAGAGCCTTAACTGTGTCGCGATCATCGGATGGCACAAGTTGGATTACATCTGGTGAAATCTTTGTCGTCTTAAGTGCATCACGCATGACTGTTACAAGAATTTGATTGCTTGCAGCAGCGTTTGAAGATCCACGCAAAAGGGCAGCATTACCTGACATTAATAAAATGACAGCAGCATCAACTGTCACATTTGGACGCGCCTCATAAACCATTCCAATTACGCCAAATGGCACAGTGATTTGCTGTAAATCGATTCCATTAGGCAAAGTTGAATGGCGCAATGTGATTCCAAGTGGGTCAGGCAATTTACTTACTTGGCGCGCGCCATTGGCAATTCCTTCTACTCGAGCCGGAGTCAGTGACAATCGATCAAGTAAAGAGGAATTAATCTGTGCTGCACGAGCGCGCACCATATCCTCTTCATTGGCGGCAATAATTTCAGCACTTCTAGCAATAATTGCATCTGCAATTGCATTAAGGGCAGCGCTGCGTTCTGCTCCTGTGGCAACGTTCAAAGTGCGTGCAGCTATGCGTGCAGTATCTGCCATTTGATTTACTAGTTGTTGGCTCATTTAAATCAACACCAAATCATCTCGGTGGACAAGTTCGCGCTCATACTCCGCGCCCATTTCTGCAGCGAGTTCTTTTGTGGAACGGCCCAGCATTTTTGGTAGATCCTCTGAATCAAAGGCAACTAAACCACGTGCAATCACAGTACCGTCTGGTCCTACTAATTCAATAGCATCGCCAGCAATGAATTCACCTTCAACTGCAGTGACACCTGCTGGAAGCAATGAAACACCGCGCTCCAAAATTGCCTTAACTGCACCAGCATCTAAAACTAACTTGCCATGTGGCTTAGTTGCATGCGCCAACCATAATAGGCGTGATGTTGTCTTGCTTGCATGTGCATGAAAGTGAGTACCAAAATCTTGACCAGCCAAAGTTTTATCGGCATCTTCTAGAGATGTCAGCAGCATTGGGATACCGGCAGAAGTTGCAATGCGCGCAGCTTCAACTTTAGTAACCATTCCCCCGCTGCCAACTCCAGCAGAGCCTGCGCCACCCAGAGTTTCGTTTTCGATATCTGCAACAGATGTAACTTCGTGAATGCGCTTAGCACCAGCCTGTGTTGGTAGGGCGTCATATAGTGCGTCAATATCAGAGATTAGAACCAATAAATCTGCATTAATCAAAAGTGCGACTAGGGCAGCAAGGCGATCATTGTCGCCAAAGCGGATTTCGCCAGTTCCTACTGTGTCATTTTCATTAATGATTGGAACAACACCAAGTTGCAACAAGCGATAAAGGGTGCGCTGCGCATTTTGATAATGCGAGCGTCGCACAACATCTTCAGTTGTTAGCAATACCTGTGATGCAGTAATTGAATGACGGTTAAAGCTTTGGGTGTATTGAGCAATCAAAAGTCCTTGGCCCACTGATGCTGCAGCTTGCTGTGTTGCTAAATCCTTTGGACGAGTGGTTAAACCCAATGGCGCAAGACCAGCAGCAATGGCACCAGAAGAAACGACTACTACTTCAGATCCGCGCTCTTTGCATGCGGCAACAACGTCAACAAGTTTATTGACCGCATCAGCATCTAGTGCAGAACCGGCTTTACCGGTGAGAGAGGATGAGCCAATCTTGATGACGATTCGCTTTGCAGAGGTAATCTGCGCTCGGCTCACTTGTCATCTCCATCCTCTGATTCATTAACTTCAACAACTGAAATCTTAGGTGTATGTGGGTCTTCAACGTTGTATTCCCACTGCTTTGCAATCTCATCATCGCTTAGAACATCATCAACACGCTCGGTCTGCTGCCATGTTGATTCAAGACGTGAATCCTCACCACGGCGATGCAAGTGACCAGCTAACTGCTCTGCCCCAGCTTCAATTGTTGGCTCCCAATCAAATACAACTTGTGTGAGGCCATCACCGATTCGGACTTCACTTCCGGCAACAGCGCCCTTTTTAAAGAGATCTTTTTCAACACCTAATTGCGCCAAGCGATCAGCTAAGTAACCAATTGCCTCTGCGTTCTTAAAGTTGGTTTGGCGGACCCAGCGCTCAACCTTTTTACCGCGAACATTAAATGAACCATCGGCATTAGCTTTAACTTCAAAGCCTGAATCATCAACTGCAACTGGACGCAAAATAATGCGTGTGCGAACTTCTATTGCTGCTGTAGCAGCACGATCTTTTTGAATCAAGCGAGCCATTGCATAGGTCAATTCCTGTAAGCCTGCACGAGATGCCGCAGAAACTTGATAGACCTCATACCCTCGATTGCGTAGTTCGTCCTCAACCATATCTGCCATAGCTTTGCCATCAGGAATATCAGTTTTATTGAGCGCGATGATTCGCACTCGATCTTCTAGACCACCATAGAGGGCTAATTCATTTTCAATGATTTCAAGATCTTGCACTGGATTGCGATCTGTTTCCAGAGTTCCACAGTCCAATACATGCACGAGTGCAACGCAGCGCTCCACATGGCGCAAGAATTCAAGGCCTAAACCTTTTCCTTGGCTTGCACCTGGAATTAAGCCTGGAACATCGGCAACGGTAAATCGTGTTTCACCAGCTTGAACAACACCTAGATTTGGCGCAAGAGTTGTGAATGGATAGTCAGCAATCTTTGGGCGTGCTGCAGAAATAGCTGCAATAAGAGATGACTTTCCAGCACTTGGATAACCAACAAGTGCTATATCTGCAACTGATTTTAGTTCAAGGAAAAGCGTGCGCTCTTCACCTGGTTCACCCAATAATGCAAAACCTGGTGCACGTCGCTTTGATGAGGACAAAGCCATGTTTCCAAGGCCACCGAAACCACCTTGGGCTGCAATAAAAGTTGTGCCGGTTCCAACGAGGTCAGCAATCTGTTCACCTGCAGCATCAAAGATAACTGTGCCGTTTGGAACGCCAAGGATTAAATCTTCACCTTGATGACCATCTTTGCGGTCGCCATAACCTTGATGACCTGAGGTTGCTTTGCGGTGTGGTGAATGATGGAAATCAAGCAGGGTTGTAACACTTGGATCAACAACGAGAATTACATCGCCACCGCGTCCACCGTTACCGCCATCTGGTCCGCCTAGTGGCTTGAATTTTTCGCGCTTAACAGAAACGCAACCATCTCCTCCTTTTCCGGCAGAGGCGTAGAGAGTCACACGATCAACAAATGTTGTCATGTCATTAACTCCCTTCACTGCAGAAAATAAAAAAGCGAGCCGTGTGATTACGGCTCGCCCTTTTTAGAGAAACCTTTTATAGAGCTACCGGAACCACAACATTCACTACGCGACGTCCGCGAGCGCGACCGTATTCAACTGCACCAGCTGCTAATGCAAATAGTGTGTCGTCTTTACCGCGTCCAACGTTCTTACCTGGGTGAAAATGTGTTCCGCGCTGGCGAACTAGAATTTCGCCTGCATTTACTTCTTGTCCGCCAAAGCGCTTAATACCGAGGTATTGCGCATTGGAATCGCGACCGTTTCGTGTCGAGGAGACACCCTTCTTACTTGCCATTTATTTATCCTTTACTTCGCGCCGTTGATGGCGGTAATTTTTACGAGAGTCTGCTTAGCGCGAAATCCCTGGCGACGACGGTGACCTGTCTTGTTCTTGTAACGCAAAATATCGATCTTTGGGCCCTTAGTCTCTTCAAGTACTTCGCCTGTGACCTTAACGCCAGAGAGAAGCTTTGGATCTGAGGTAACAGATGCACCATCTACTACGAGCACTGCAGGAAATGAAACAGTGGCGCCAACAGCAGCATCGATACGATCGACGGTGACTGTGTCTCCAACTGCCACTTTTTCCTGATGGCCGCCAGCTTTAACGATTGCGTACACGTGTAACTCCAGTTCATTTTTAGCCCATGGCGCAGAACCAAAGGTTCCTTCGGGCAGAGGCTAAGGGTACGCAGCCTCTAGGCCAGGGTCAAATTGCGATTTCTAGCCCTTTTGGGTGATTCGAGTCAATGCCTTTTCTAGGGCGTAAATCGGATCACTAGCCGCGCCTTTGACTTGGGCATCGGCCCGGGCGATAGCCCCAACGGCATCGGCAATTTGAGCTGGTGTCCATCGATTTAACTGTCTGCGGGCCTTATCAATTTGCCATGGCGCCATACCTAATTGCCCCGCTAGTTCAAAAGACTTAACGCCACGATTTACACCTGAAACTTTGGCAAGAGAACGAAGTGATGAAGCAATAGCACTTGTAATCATTACTGGATCAGTTCCCGTTTCTAGTGCGCTGCGAAGAGCAATCAGTGCTGCCGGCAAATTACCATCCAAAGTTGCATCAGCAACATCAAATCCAGTTGTTTCAACTCTGCCTTGATGAAACTTATCAATCATTACTTCATCGATTGTTCCTGCTGGTGCATCTGCTGCAATCTGCCCAACTGCTGATTGAAGTTCACGCAAATCATTTCCAAGTGCACCAACTAGAGCTGTGATAGCACCCGGGGTTGCCTTGCGTTGTAAATCAAGAAAAAGGTTACGAACAAACTCTTCTTTCTCTGCTTCTTTCTTAATAGGCTCACATGCAATTATCTCTGGCTTAAGCTTTTTTATTGCATCTAATAGCCCTTTGCCTTTCACACCACCTTTATGAACAAAGACCACTGTCGTTGAAGGATCTGGGGAATCTAAATATCGAGTGACTTCATCTTTAGATTCTTCTGGCAAATCCTGTAAATCGCGGATGATTAATCCACGGCGCTCTGAAAACAATGACGGAGCAAGTGAGTCTGCAATATCGCCAACAATGACATCTGCTGCAAAGAGATTGGTAATTTCACATTTCTCGTCTTTAAGTTGGGCGGTGAGCTTGCTTAATGCTCTATCTGCAAGAGCGGCCTCTGATCCCAGAATAAGGTAGAAGGAATTCACGTAGCATCTACCCCCATCTAATGAGATTAAACCGACCTTTGGCTCTACGTATAGTGAAATGATGATTTCGTACTACAACTGCAATTGCGCCATCTAAATCAGTACGTACAACCTCTGAGCCCAGTCTAGCCAGCGCGTCCAGAGTTTGCACCGCTGGGTGACCATAAGTATTTCCTGCCCCCACCGAAATTATTGAAATACGTGGGTGCAAAGCGGCCATGAAAGCTAGATCCTGGTACCTAGAGCCGTGATGAGAGACTTTATATATATCAACGGGGACAACATCCTTAACTAGAAGTTCCTGAACTGGTGGCTCTATATCCCCACCTGCAAAGATTGAAAATGCATCACCTGTTATTAAGGTGGCAATGCTGGAGTTATTTATTTGAGAACCATCACCTGGCATTTCTGCAAAACTAGTTGCGCTCAAAGTGGGCCAAAGAACATTTATTGTTATTGGACCAACTCTTGAACTCATTCCCCGCACCGCCTTAATCATCTCAACTCCTTTTAAGGCCGATTGAGCCATAGCGCTTTCAACAAGTGGCGCTGAGTTGACACTGACCCAGACTTGTCCAACTGTGCGCTTCTTTATTGCCCCCGGTAATCCCGCAACATGGTCTGCATGAAAGTGCGAAAGAATTAAAAGTGGAATCTCATTTATCCCTAAAGCTTTCAAACAACGATCTTCAGCAATTGGATCAGGTCCAACATCTATAACTAAGCCCCGGTGATTACCCAAATTAATCACCATCGAATCGCCTTGGCCGATATCGCAGTTTGCCACCTGCCAATCCCCTCCTGGCCAACGTTGCAGCCAAGTAATGGATATGAGAACCACCAAGGTAAAGATAATGATCTGTTTGAACCATTTCTTTAGCAACCATGAAATAAGAGTGAAGCTAGCGACGATAATGAAGCCAATTTTTCCCGTTCGCAAAGTTAAAACCGGAAAAGTTGATGCCCAATGTGCAATGAGTGCAATTGCCCCTGCTGGAAATCTAATGAACCAAATCAACACTGCGGAAAGCAAAGGTGCAAAAGGCGAAAAGAGTGCTGCAATAAAGCCCACGATTGTGATGGGTGCAACAAAGGGAGCTGCCAATAGATTTGCGATAACACTCATGGGAGCCAGATATCCAGAGAGTGCCACGATGATGGGTGAGCAGAAAACAATCGCTGCAATCGGTGGCGCTAGCGCCTGCGCTAGCTTTTCTGGCATATGTGTTGATAGTTTTTCAATGAGCACAGGTGCAAAGAGAAGAAGGCCTGCAGTTGCTAACACCGAGAGTGCAAAACCTGCATCACGCGCCTGCCATGGATCAACGATGACAACGGCGGCCATTGCAAAACCAAGTGCAGGCAGTGAATCTCGGCCCCTCTTGGTGCCCTGTGCAATTAGTAAAACTGCAGCCATCGCTGCTGCCCGCAGTACTGATGGGGAAGGACGCACAAGTGCAATAAATGCGATGAGAGATATTGCTGTTGCTGTAAGACGGAATTTCATTCTTGCAAATAGAAACTGCATCATCCATAAGACAAAAGCTGAAACAAGTGCAAAGTTGGCACCGCTGACAGCAACTAAGTGGGTTAATCCAGAGCGCTTCATGGAGTTTTTGAACTCAGCGCTTTGTTTGGAAGTATCCCCCAACACCATTCCAGGGATGAGAGCTCCGGCATCTCTATCACCAGAAAGTGAGCGAAGGCCTAAGCGAATTGCACCTAATGCACTAGCCCAATGCGAGGGCTGTGTTTGAATCTCGATGTCATTTTTTACTACAACTAACGCCGCCACCCGCGCTTCTTTACTTGCAACTATTCGCCCCTCAACGCTAAATCTTTGTCCCGGTAAGAGTTTTGTCACGCTTTGATTTGATGTCATCACGCGTATTGGTACGCGCAGATTGTAATGAATAGAGCTGTTGTTTACTAAAACTGCGCGCGCAATAAATGAATAGTTGCCAGTACTAGTTTTATTTGGATCGGTAACAACTTCGGCTGTAATCTTTGCACTTTGTAGAAAGAATCTAGAAATCTGGCTATGAGCCAGAGATGCTTGGCGAATAGACATCACCGTTGAACCTAAAAGAAGTGCACAGATAATCACCATGAATCGAAGTTTTCGACTAATAAAGGAGACTGCACCCAAAGCCAGGGCAGCAATTGCGATACGCCATGGTGCGGTCGCACTTTGAAACAACGCCCCAGCCCAGATCGCACCGCCAAGGGCAATGGCCCTGTAATCAGTTAAACGCGAATTTTGCTTTTGATTTGCGAGAATTTTGCCGCACCGATTCCACTGACATTTTGGAGATCTTCTATTGTTATAAAGGGACCATGAGTTTTTCTATAAGCAACTATGCGGTTTGCAATGACCGGACCAATTCCATCAAGTGAATCAAAATCACCAACTGTTGCACGATTAATATTGATTGGACCACTTCGCTTTGGTGTAGCAACGCGAACACCTTTGCTATTTGTAGTTGCAGCGTCCACATAGATCTGTTCACCATCGGCCAAAACTCTGGCTAAATTTATAGTGCTCAAATCCGCTCCCGATGCTGAACCTCCAGCGGCTTTGATTGCATCGATTACTCGAGAGCTGGCGGTGAGTGAGTAAACACCTGGGGTATTAACTGCGCCGGTGACATCTACAAATATCTGTGGAGCTTGCACTTGCTCAACAATTATGGGAGGTGGTGTTATTTCATCAGTGTTACCTCTGATGACAATAAATACAGAGACAATGACCACGATTGCCGACATTGCAAGGAGAGCGCGTTTTTGAATGGGTGTGAAATTTAGGTCAAACCACCAGGTAGCAAGCTTTTCAAAGATCTGTGAGAAATATTCCATGTCCCAATAGTTCAGGGCATTGTTAAATCACTGCGGAGATGAGGCTAAAGGGTGTGGATATTTACTTCTTAATCCAATAGTCATTGATGTACTTCTCGCCCTCATCACAAAAGAAAGTAACTACGTTTTCAACACCGTACTGCTCCTTCAATCTCTTAGCAGCAATCAAATGTGCCCCTGATGATGGGCCCACGAAAATGCCATGAACTCTGGCTATGCGGCGCATTTCGGCAATTGATTCCTCGGAGCCCACATCAATAACTCCATCTAATTCATGATGGTGGCGAGTAACAATGCCTGGGATAAAGCCGTCGGCAATTCCTTCAATTAAGTGCTTTGACACTTCTCCACACAAAATTGTGCAGGATTCAGATGGTTCCAGAGCAATAACTTTGCAGTTAGGGTTTGCCGCTTTGAGTGCTTGTCCCACACCAATAATTGTTCCTCCAGTTCCAACTCCACCAATCACTAGGTCTGGCAGAACTGGCATCTGTTGCAAAATCTCTTGACCTAGCCATTGGCGGTTCTCTTCCACGTTCCATTCATTATCAAATTGCTGTGGTGCAAAGAATCCTGGCATTGCTCCGCGCCGGCGTGCTTCTTCTAGCGCATCATTAACATGGAAATCTCCCATGGTATGAACTTCTGCGCCAAATGCTTCAGAGATTGCTGTGCGCTCAGGACTCATTCCATCGGGCATGATTACCAACATCTTGTAGCCCTTAACCGCTGCAACCATACTCATTGCATTTCCGGTATTACCGCTACTTGCTTCAACAATTGTGTCGCCTGGCTTTAGTAAGCCTTCAGCTTCTGCACGCTCAATCATGTATTTTGCAATTCGCGCTTTAATAGAACCAGAAGGGTTCATGAATTCCATCTTGACCCAGATACCTTCAATATTTATTAAAGGTGTGTTACCGATGGCGTCTAGAATTGTCTTCATTGACAGGGCCTTTCATATTGTGGAACTACTCACGTGAGTATTAAGCGACGATATTAACTAGTTTTGGCGCGCGCGCAATGACCTTTTTCGGTGCGTTTGTGCCCAGTTCGGCAACAATGGTTGGGTGTGCAAGGGCTAACGCCTCAAGTTCTGCATCAGTAATTGTTGGTGAGACATCAATACGCTCTTTTATCTTGCCGTTAATTTGAATAACAGCTTCCACTGAATCTGCCACAAGAAGTTTTGGATCCACCGCTGGCCAGCCGGCAAGTGCCACAGCAGGCTTATGTCCTAAGCGCTCCCACATTTCTTCGGCAGTAAATGGTGCTACCAGAGAGACCATGATTGCAATAGCTTCAACGGCTTCGCGAGCTGCAGGATCTGCCGGCCCGCAACCAGAATCAACCGCCTTACGTGTTGCATTTACTAGCTCCATTACACGGGCAACTGCAACGTTGAATCGGAATGACTCAACGGCAAATCCTGCATCGTTTAGAGCCTTGTGTGTTGCTTTACGAAGTGAGAGATCTCCCTTAGAAAAATCTACTCCTGGAGCACTTGTGACATCTCCAGATAAACGCCAAGCACGCGTTAAGAATTTAACTGAACCTGATGGTGAAACATCAGACCAATCAACGTCATCCTCAGGTGGACCAGCAAAAACCATCGACAAACGAATTGCATCAACGCCGTGCTTTTCTAGTTCATCAGAGAGTGCAACAAGGTTGCCACGACTCTTAGACATTGCCGAACCATCCATGACAACCATTCCTTGGTTAAGCAAACGGGTAAATGGTTCATTGAAATTAACCATGCCCATGTCGCTGAGGACCTTAGTAAAGAAACGGCTATAGAGAAGGTGCAAAATCGCATGTGTTACGCCACCAACATATTGATCAACGGGCAACCAAGTTTCAATATCTTCCTTTAAAAATGGTTGATCGTGGACAGTAGATGATGGATATCGCAGGTAATACCACGATGAATCCACGAAGGTATCCATCGTGTCGGTATCTCGCTTTGATGCAGCCCCACACTTAGGACAGGCAACATTGACCCAATCAGTTGCAGCACCCAGAGGTGATGTTCCCTTTGGTTTTAAATCTAAACCTTTAGCATCTGGCAAGGTAAGTGGAAGCTGATCTGCTGGAACTGGAACCTCACCACATGATGGGCAGTGAATAATTGGAATAGGAGTTCCCCAGTAACGCTGGCGAGAGACTAACCAGTCGCGCAAACGGTAGTTACGGGCGGATTTTCCAAGACCATCTTTTTCGAGTTGGCTGTTAATGGCAGCGATTGCATCAGCCTTATTGAGACCATTGAGTGCCCCTGAATTAACTAACTTTCCATCACCAGTTGTTGCCACACCGCTTTTATTGGGATCTTCTTCCCCAGTTTCAACAACAACAACTACAGGTAATTTGAATGCTTTTGCAAAATCTAAATCTCGCTGATCGTGGGCTGGAACAGCCATGATGGCACCCGTGCCGTAATCAGCTAGAACATAATCACTGGCCCAGATTGGTAGCTTTGCACCATTAACTGGGTTTATTGCATAGCGATTTAAGAAAACACCGCTCTTAGGGCGATCTGTAGCCAGGCGATCGATATCGCTATCAGCCTTAATCTTTTCAAGATAAGAATTGAACTCTGTTTCAACACCAGTTCCCACAACTAACTCAGCAGCTAGTTCACTATCGGCAGCAACAACCATAAATGTTGCGCCATACAAAGTATCTGGTCGGGTTGTATAGATAGTTACTGGCTCTGTGCGGCCCTCAATAACAAATGAAACGTTGGCACCGGTTGAGCGTCCAATCCAGTTGCGCTGCATCATCAAAACTTTTTCAGGCCATTTACCTTCTAATTGAGCCATGTCATCGAGCAAACGATCGGCATAGTCAGTGATCTTGAAATACCACTGATTCAACTTCTTTTTCGTAACAGCAGAATCACATCGCTCACATAATCCAGCAATAACTTGTTCATTAGCCAAAACAGTTTGGCAACCAGGACACCAGTTCACAGCTGAATCTTTTCGATAGGCAAGTCCGCGCTCGTGCAGCTTTATAAACAACCATTGATTCCATTTATAGTATTCAGGATCGCACGTATTAAAAACACGGTCCCAGTCGAATGAACATGCGAAACGACGCATTGATGCTTTTTGAACTGCAATATTTTCATACGTCCAGATACGCGGATCAGAGTTACGCTTGATTGCAGCATTTTCAGCAGGTAAACCAAAAGCATCCCAAGCAATCGGGTGCATAACGTTAAAACCTTTTTGAACCCAGTAACGGGCAATCACATCACCTAATGCATAGGCCTCGGCATGGCCCATGTGAAGATCACCGGATGGATAAGGAAACATATCCAAGACATATTTCTTCTCACGCGTGTCATCTGCACGCCCTGACTTAAATGGCTGTACTTCATCCCAAATGGGCAGCCACTTTTCCTGCACGTAGGCAAAGTCGTATGCCGCGTGCTCGCGCTCGTCATTCACGTTCTTATTCATACGTGGAGCTAAGGGGATTTGAACCCCTGACCCCCTGCATGCCATGCAGGTGCGCTACCAGCTGCGCTATAGCCCCATTTACTTCAAGTGCAGACCTTACCGCATACATGTGCGGTGGTTTTAAACGAAAGTTGCTCCACTTTCTTCGCCATAGACAGGTTCTGGAATAGATCCAGCGTTGTGTTCTACTAAATTCCACTGGCGGGGATTTCTTTGCAGGACAGACCACGATGCATTTGAAAGTCCGCCTAAAACTCCCCAATGAGAAAGTGGAAGTTGTAGCAATTCACCTAGGACACATCTGGCAGTTCCGCCATGTGTTGCGACAACTAAGAGTTGTTCAGTTTTTCCTTCTAAGGCTTTTAGGATTTCGCCAACTGCGCGGGATGCAACTTCACTACGTCGCTCTCCTATTGTTCCAGCGGGATTATCTTCGCCATCAATCCAGCGAATAAAATTGTGAAAATCTTCTGCTCGATTTTGTGAACCGGTTTTTCCTTCCCACAAACCACCATTAGTTTCACGCAGCGATTCATGTGAAGAAAAACCTAAGCCAGTTAAATCTGCGAGAGCTTGCGCAGTTTCTTTAGCTCGACCTAAATCACTTGCAATAATCTGTGTTGGATTCATTCCTGCTAACACTTGTGCTGCACGAGTTACTTGTACTTTTCCAACTTCATTGAGCGCAATATCAGAGTGACCTTGAAATCGATTGATCTTATTCCAGTCTGTTTGTCCATGGCGCCAAATAACTATGCGATTACCTACCATTTAGTGCAGCTTCCTTCACAGCATCTAGTTCAATCGTTGGGCAATCATTCCAAAGACGATCAAGCATGTAGTACTTGCGAAGCTCAACGCTTTGAATATGTACAACTAAATCTGAGTAATCCAGCAAAATCCACTCAGCACCTTTTTCACGGCGTGCTGGCTTTTCTCCAATTGCTTGAAGCTTACGTTCAACTTCATCTGCAATTGAATCAACTTGCGCTGAGTTCTGACCTGTTGCAATCAAAAAGACTTCGCTTAAAACTAATTGATCTGATAAATCAATAGCGATTAAATCCGTGCCAATCTTTTCAATAATGGCATGGGCGGCTACTTGGGTTATCTCACGGGTTTTGCTACTGATTGTCATAGAGCCCATTCTCTCTTATAAATCCCGCGACAATTTCCGGCACATCAGCGCTCAATCCCTGGCGAATCGTTGTTGCGGCAGTATCAAGGGCCTCAATATCAATTCCAGTGTCTGGATATCCAGGGCGGTTGATGCAGATAACTGAGACCATTTTTTGTAAATCGTGGGCCCTGTGCCACTGATCCATCTTTGAAAAAGCATCTGCTCCAACAATCAAGTAAATCTGATCATCTGGAAATGTCTGACTAATCGCTTCAACGGTATCAATTGCATAGCTAGGGCCTTGGCGCAGGATTTCAATGGGATTTACCTGCACTTTATTCTTAATTTCCTCTGGCAACGTTGAAACTGCTAACTCACACATCTTGCGGCGCTGTTCTGGAGAAGCAGTTGGCTCGCAACTTCTAAGTAAAGGTTGGCCAGCAGGAATAAGAAGAAGTTGATCAATGAGATCTTTTTTAAATAGTTGGGTAATTACGTGCAGATGACCACGATGAATGGGGTCAAAGGTTCCGCCGTACATTCCAACGCGGGACAAATTAGTCCCGGTCTAGGCGAAGAGTTAAATAAAGAAGAAATGAAAGAACGGAAAAACCAATAATGCCAAATGCATAAGGGGGCATTGGAAGTTCGCGCACAGCCTCGGTTGCTAAATTGATCATGGTTGAAATCCTACTATGCCAATCCATTAAGTAATTGCTTAAATCCAGCCTCATCAATGACTGGCACGCCGAGTTCTTGTGCTTTAGCTAACTTTGATCCTGGGTCTGTGCCGACCAATACGTAATCAGTCTTCTTAGATACTGCGCTAGCGGCCTTGCCGCCATGGCCTGTAATGGTTTCAGAGATGCCATCGCGGGTGAAAGATTCCAAACCTCCGGTTACAACAAAAGTTAAGCCAGCTAGAGTTTGTGGCATCTGCACAACTTCTTGTTGCACAACAGTAACGCCAGCAGCACCCCACTTTCGAATAATTTCACGGTGCCAATCAACGGCAAACCATTCAACTATTGACTGCGCAATTGTTGATCCCACACCATCTACTGCTGCTAGCTCTTCTGTAGAAGAGGTTGAAATCCTGGCAATAGATGAAAAATTTGTAGCTAGCGCTTGCGCAGCCGTAGGACCAACATGTCGAATAGAGAGCGCAACCAAAGTTCTCCAGAGCGGTTGCTTCTTTGCTTGCTCTAGTGCGGCAAGAAGCTTTGCGACATTTGCACCAGCTGTTCCATCTTTTTTAGTAAAGAACTCACTCTTTGCCAATTTCTCCTCATTTAAATCAAATAGATCTGATTCATCGGTAATTATTTTAGAGTCAAGCAATGCAACTGCAGCTTCATAACCCAGAACGTCAATATCTAGAGCAGCACGAGATCCAATGTAGTAAATGCGCTCACGCAACTGTGCAGGACAACTCTGTGTATTGGGGCAACGAATATCCACATCAGCCTCAGACATTGCGCGCAGCTTTGATCCACACTCTGGGCAGTTCGTTGGCATAACAAAGGCCCGCTCACTTCCCGTGCGTTGCTCAATGACTGGGCCTAGAACTTCTGGAATAACATCGCCTGCCTTGCGAATAAGAACAACGTCACCGATTAAGACACCTTTGCGAACAATTTCCTCAGCGTTGTGAAGGGTCGCGTTGGTAACTGTTGAACCTGCAACTTTAACCGGCTCCATAAAAGCAAATGGTGTTACGCGACCCGTGCGCCCAATGCTCACCTTGATATCTAGAAGTTTGGTAGTTACCTCTTCGGGTGGATACTTATAAGCAATAGCCCACTTAGGCGCACGGGATGTAAAGCCCAACTGCGCCTGCTCACTCATGGAATCGACTTTAATTACTACGCCATCGATTTCATGTTCAACATCATGGCGATGTTCTTCGTAATACTTAACAAATTTCTCAACTTCAGCACGGCTCTTACACACCTTAAAACGATCACTTGTTGGCAGGCCAAGTGAAGCCAATACGTCATAGGCATTACTTTGAGACTCAAATGAAATACCTTCTCTTGCCCCAACTCCATGAACAACTACCGAGAGTGGGCGCGATGCAGTTACTCGTGGGTCTTTTTGACGCAATGACCCAGCGGCACCATTGCGTGGATTAGCAAACAGGGCCTTACCCAATTCCTCTAAAGACTCATTGAGTTCATTAAATGCCGCAATGGGAAAGAAGACTTCTCCTCGAACTTCAATTAGATCTGGAAGCTTCTCACCTTTGAGAGCATGTGGCAGATTCTTAATAGTTTTAACGTTGAGCGTGACATCTTCACCTGTAACACCATTGCCACGAGTTAACCCACGCACCAACTGGCCTTTTTCATAGGTCAAGTTAATTGCTAAACCATCGACTTTGAGTTCGCATAAGTAGGAAGGTTTAGGAACTTCTTTTTCGATGCGATCAAACCATGATGACAGCTCATCACTATCAAAGACGTTATCTAAGCTCATCATCTTTTCAATGTGATCACGTTGCTCAAATTGAGTAGCAAACCCTCCACCCACGTGCTGTGTTGGTGTATCAGCCTCGCGAAGCTCAGGGTGCTTAGCTTCTAGCGCAGTTAACTCTTTTAATAATCCATCGAATTCTGCATCAGTAAGAGTTGGTGCATCTAATACATAGTATTTAAATTGATGATCACGAATTTGCACCGTGAGTTCACTCATGCGGTGGCGAGCTTGATTACTCATTACTCAGTCTCACAAATTGTGGCTGAACCTACGACGCGATCACCATCATAAATAACCATCGCCTGGCCAGTTGCTAACCCTAAAAGAGGTTCATCTAGGTGAGCAGTGAGCAATGTTGCATCAAAGAAGTATGAACAGGGAAGTGCTGCGCCATGTGCACGCACTTGAACAAAGCCGCGTTGTGGTTGCTCAGTGACACCTGGCCCACACCACACAGCCCTCTCACCGCGCATAGTCGATACGGCTAAATCTTCACGTGCGCCAACCACAACGGTGTTGCTCACAGGCTCAATCTTTAAAACAAATCTCGGTGAACCATCAGCAGTTGGAACCGTTAGGCCCAAACCTTTGCGCTGGCCGATTGTGTATGTGTAAGCACCTTTGTGTTCGCCAATCTTCACACCGTCTTGATCAACGATTGGACCTACTTCACTTCCCAAACGATCGCGTAACCATCCTGCGTTATCACCAGATGGAACAAAACAAATATCATGACTATCTGGCTTTTGCGCAACAGCTAAGCCGCGAGCTTCTGCCTCTTTGCGAATATCAACTTTAGTTGTATCCCCTAGTGGAAAAATCGCACCTTCAATTTGTTCGACAGTTAATACTGATAGAACGTAAGACTGATCTTTTGAATGATCTACTGCGCGATGAAGTGTCTTACCAGAATCAGAAATCTGTGTTCTTGCATAGTGGCCCGTTACAACCCCATCAAAGCCCATAGCGCGTGCACGATCTAGAACTGCAGCAAATTTAATCTTTTCATTACAACGTAGACATGGATTAGGTGTTCGACCAGCTGCATACTCAGCTAAAAAATCTTCAACAACTCCATCATGAAACTCTTCAGCCATATCCCAGATATAGAAAGGAATTCCGATGACATCGGCAGCGCGGCGGGCATCATGTGAATCTTCAATCGTGCAACAGCCTCTAGCACCAGAGCGATACTTCTGAGGATTTGAAGAGAGCGCTAAGTGCACACCAATAACATCATGGCCAGCCTCAACTGCGCGGGCAGCAGCCACTGCTGAATCAACGCCACCGCTCATAGCTGCAATCAACTTCATGAAAGATTTGCCGCCCTTCCACGGGTAATTACATCAGGCATTACTGACACCGCGAAATCAACGTCGGCATTTGTGCTTGTGGCACCGAAAGAAAAGCGCAGAGAAGACTGAGCACTTACTTCACTGTGTCCCATGGCAAGTAGAACGTGGCTGGCTTCATGCACACCAGCGCTGCAGGCTGATCCTGTTGAACAGGAGATGTTTTGTGCATCCATGAGCAATAGCAAAGTGTCACTTTGTGTTCCAGGAAAGGTGACATTGACGATTCCAGGCAAGCGATCTGATTTCACACCATTAATAATCACTTCAGGCAGTGCAGAAGTAATACCTGCAATAAAGGAGTCACGCAGTGCGCTTACGTTCTCTACATCGTAATACTTGCTCTTAGCTGCTGCAGCAAAAGCAACAATTGCCGGTGCATTTAAAGTTCCACTTCTAATCTCACGCTCTTGTCCCCCACCATGGAGCAATGCTGGGATTTCAACTGCTCTGCGCAAAATAAGTGCGCCAATTCCTAGAGGTCCTCCAACTTTATGGGCACTCAATGACATTGCATAAACGCCAAGATCTGCAAATGAAAGCGGAACCTTTTTAAAGCTCTGCGCGGCATCGGTGTGAACTGGAATTTCTCCAGCAATTTCAACAACCTTTGCAATCGGTTGAATAACTCCAGTTTCATTATTTGCGTGCATCACGCTAATTACTGCAATCTCATTGCCTCTGGCAGTAACAAGTTGAGCAAGAAATTCAATGTCTATTACGCCATTAGCGTTAACCGGGATTTGAATAATTTCAGCGGCCTCATGTACTTCAAGCCAATGTGCAGGATCAAGAATTGCATGGTGCTCGATAGCACTGATAACCACAACGTGCTTTCCCTTATCGCGTCCTTGCCAATACAAACCTTTGAGCGCAGTGTTATTTGCTTCTGTACCTGATGCGGTGAAAATAACTTCACTCGGCAAGCAACCAACTTCTTTTGCAATAACTTCTCTGGCATCTTCTAAAGTTTTTCGTGTTGCACGTCCATGTGTATGCAAACTTGAAGGATTACCTAAGCG
Source organism: uncultured Actinomycetes bacterium (assembly GCA_937888825.1). Classification (GTDB taxonomy): domain Bacteria; phylum Actinomycetota; class Actinomycetes; order Nanopelagicales; family Nanopelagicaceae; genus Planktophila. The sequence continues at coordinate 47,554 of CALBFE010000019.1, forward strand.
TGCTAACTGGGCAGTCATGGCAATTAACGCTTCTTCAACCATGGGCGTTGTGGCCGCATGGTCTAGGTAGATAGAGGACATGGGTCCAATCTTAGGCTTTGAGGGCTTTAACGCCTTCAGTGGCAGGAGGCAGCACGGCAAAGAGATCGCCCACAACACCAAAATCAGCTAATTCAAAAAGTGGAGCTTCTGGATCTTTATTAACCACCACGATGTTCTTGCTTGTTTGCATACCTGCGCGGTGCTGAATTGCCCCTGAGATTCCGCATGCAACATAGAGCTGTGGGCTCACAGTTTTTCCGGTCTGACCAACTTGGTGAGAATGTGGATACCAACCAGCATCAGTTGCTGCGCGTGATGCGCCAACTGCTGCGCCTAATGAATCTGCAAATGCTTCCACCGATGCAAAATCTCCGTTAGTTCCACGGCCACCTGAGACAACAATGTTGGCTTCAGTTAACTCAGGTCGACCACCCTTAACTGGAGGTTGCGAGGAAGTAATTGTTGCTTTCTTAGACGAATCAGAGATTGGCGCAGTTATGTTTTCAATTAAAGGCGTAGCCGCGGCAAAGTTTGCAGTGATGGTGTTTGGGCGCACAGTAATAATCCCAGTTCCTTCGGCAACCTTTGAGTGCACAGTTGTGGATCCACCAAAAACTAATTGAGTCGCTGTGCAATCTGACGCAATATCTACAGCATCAGTAATAATGCCAATCTTTAGCTTCATTGCCACACGTCCAGCAACTTCTTTGCCAAATGCGTTTGAAACAACTAGAACTGCCGATGGCGTGGTTTGCCCGATGACATGTGCGAGCGCATCTGCGCATGCTGCAACGCCATGCTTTGTAAAATCATCTGATTCAATCACTAATACTTTTGTGACAGGTCCCTGAGTAATGGAGGCTGCATACGCTGCGCCTTTTCCAACAGGTGCTAAAACAAGAGCGGTTACTTCACCAATAACTGCGCCAGCAGTTGCTATTTCAACCGTTGCTTTGGTGGCCTTTTCGCCGGCAAAATCAGCGAGAATTAACACAGTGCTCATATCAACTTCTTCTCACTCAAGAAATCAACAAGTTTTTGACCAGCTGAGCCATCATCTGTAACAACAACACCTGTGGCACGGGGTGGACGAGGAGCTGCATCAATTACTGCAGACCATGACTTTGTGAATTCAGCACCCGTGCTAGCAAAGTCACGAATATCAATTGTTTTTTTCTTCGCGGCCATAATGCCCTTAAAGGATGGGTAGCGAGGTTCATTAATCTTTTCAACAACGCTAATTACGCAAGGAAATTCTCCATGGACTTCATCAACGCCAGCTTCAGTAACTCGTGTAATCGAGACCTTCTTGGCACCTGGATCTACTGTGACTTTGGAGGCAAAAGTTAATTGAGCACATCCCAGCTTCTCACTCATCATCGCTGGCACAACGCTCATACGAGCATCCGTTGACTCAGTTCCGCAGATAACAAGGTCATACTCACCTTTAGAGATGACATTGGCTAAAACTTCAGCGGTAACAACAGCATCTGCTCCAACTAGAACAGCATCACTAATCAAAATCGCATCATTTGCACCCATCGATAGGGCCTTTCGCACAGCTTCAGTTGCACGCTCTGGTCCCATTGAAATAACTGTGACTGTGTTAGCGCCACCTTCTTCATTGCCGCCATGTGCTTCTGCAATTCGAAGTGCTTCTTCAACAGCATATTCATCTAAGTCATTGAGAACTGCATCGACGTTGGCGCGATCGAGTAATCCACCAACCATCTTCTTCTCAGCCCATGAATCTGGGACCTGTTTGATGCAGACTGCGATCTTCATGTGGCCAAGGTTACTGGCCAGTAACCCGAAAGGCCAATTAAATGTGCGGGTAAATACCATCTATTAAGGGCAGTATTGCGCCGTGCTTGCAGCTGATCCCCGAACCCTTGGTGCCACCGTCACTGAAGGCGGAACAAACTTTGCCATCTGGTCCAATGCCGCCGATGCAGTGGAGCTGTGCCTTTTTAATGAGGTCAATGGCAAGTTAGTAGAAACCCGCTTTGCAATGTCACATCGCAACGGACCAATCTGGCACGGCTATCTAGCAGGCGTGCGCCCAGGTCAGCGCTATGGCTACCGCGTCTATGGACCATGGCAACCAGAACACGGCGTGCGCTTCAACGCTTCTAAACTTTTGATTGATCCTTATACGCACTCACTTGATGGGCAACTTCATTACGTCCCTGAAATCTATGGCCATGTTGCAACCGATGGTGTGGGAACTGGTGATCTAACTATTCGCGATGATCGCGATAGTGCGGGAAAGCTTCCTTACAGCGTTGTTACTGATCACCGCGCTCGCGAGATCAATCGCCCACTAGTGCCATGGGCTAAGACAATAATTTATGAAGCACACGTACAAGGCTTAACTGCAAAGAATTTAGATA